>JALVWI010000297.1 GCA_027038335.1 Campylobacterales bacterium
TTGGGAACTTGTTTTCAAGAAAAGGAGATATTGATATGAAAGTACTTATTGTTGAAAATGAGATTTATTTAGCACAGAGCATCTCTGCTAAACTTTCTGAAGTAGGATATAGTTGTAAAATTGTAGCAACTATAAAAGAGTCTTTAGAAGAAGGGTATTATGATATAGTTTTATTATCTACAAACATATCCGGACAAAATTTTTATCCCGCTATCAAAAAATATAAAAACTCTATTATTATACTTCTAATATCTTATATCAGTAATGATACAGTTTCCAAGCCACTTAAAATGGGAGTTGATGACTATATGTTAAAACCCTTTATGATCGAAGAGTTGATAAGAAAAATAGATCATCTTTTCGAATATAAAAAATTTAAAAAAGAGAATGAATTTTTAAAAAATTATATAGAAAACTCTTTTAAAAATAGTTCATTAAAGCGAATTGATACCAAAAAGATAAATCTTCCTATATTTATAAGAAGTAGTTATCAAAAACTTATCGATAAACTTGTGTATGAATATACAAAAAGTATAAATGAAACTCCGGTATTTATTGCGGTTGATTCCCCTCATGCTATAGGTAAAATTGAACAGTATGACAACCACACACTGCTTTATTTAGTTAATTTTCAAAAACTAAAAAAGAGTGAAAAAACAAAACTCTTATCAGTAATCGACAAAAAACGGGTGATCTTATGTACAACTGACTTAAATGAAGAGTTAAATAATGATTTCAATCTACTTTCTCTTGATAATTATAATAAAATATATGAAAATGGCGATATACTATCTATTGATGATTATGTAAAATACATCATACAAACTTTTCAAAACAAATTTACCGATACGGAACTTAGTAAGAAATTAGGAATTTCAAGAAAAAGTTTATGGGAAAAAAGAAAGAAATATGGAATCAATAAGAAAAAATAATACATTAAAAGAGTTACATTTAGATAAAGAAGCTATAGCAACTCTATCTTTAGTAAAAGAGGGTATTTTAAAACCCATAGATAAGCTTATGAATAAAGCAGAATCTGAGGATATTTATAAAAATCATACATACAAAGGACAATTTTTACCTTTTCCGTTTATTTTGGCTCCCGCAGGCAGAAGAAATAAAGAAGTTTTAAAAAGTGCAAAAAAAGGCGAGATATTAAAAATAGTTGTCGATAATAAAATAAAAGGTTATATAGAGGTTACTTCAGTATATAAAATAGATATAAAAAGAAGGATCAAAGCAATATTCGGTACTGATGATGAAACACATCCGGGTGTAAAGGATACTTTAAAAAGGCTTGGTGAATATGCGATTTGTGGAAAATATGACATAGAGTTTAATGATATAAAAAATGTAAAAAGAACAATAAAAAATGCAAAAAAACAGATAGATGCACAAAAAACTACCGCTATCATGATGGCTGCAAAACCTTTACATAGAGCTCACGAAAGACTCGTAAGACTAACATTAGAAAATACTGACTTATTGGTCATATTTCTTTTGAAACCATATAAGAAGGATATTTTATCTTACGATATAAGATATAAAACATTTGAATATTTTGTAGATAATTTTCTCCCTAAGAATAGAGTTATTGTAGTACCATTTGAAAACACATATATTTTTGCTGGATATAATAATGCTATATTGGATTCACTAGCGGCTAAAAACTTTGGCTGCTCTCACATAATACTAGGACAAAATCATTCAGGAATCGGTATCTTTTACAATAATGACAGGATAAACTCCATCATGGATAAAGTAGCAAAAAGTGGTATAAATGTAGAAATAGTAAGTGAGTTTGTTTATTGTAATCAATGCAAAACACTAGTTAGTACAAAAACTTGCCCACATGGAAAACACCACCATATATCTTATCATTCACCATCAATCCTTGAGATATTAAAAGCCGGCTTACTGCCACCTGCAGTTTTGGTTAGAAAAGAGATCTCAGCTATTATACTAAGTGAGCTTTTTAAAAATAGATTTAAAGACTTGAGTAATATTTATGACTCCGTAATGCCCGGTAATGGACTTTTGGAAGAGCATAATGAAAAAGATTTTTATATAAAATTACTTGAACTTTACCAAACAACATCACTTACATAAGGGTGAAGGACAAATCATGAGAAAACTTTTTTTGACATTTTTTTATACAGGATTATCACCGTTTGCTCCGGGAACTGTAGGTAGTATTGTAGCAGCTATCCTAGGATATATAATACTTCTATATTTTCCTGTTTCTACGCTGATTTTACTAACTATTTTGATAACCTTGATAGCTATAAAAGAGATAGATAAATATGAAAAATTAACCGATACACATGATCCTAAAGAGATAGTTATAGATGAAGTAGTAGGAGTTTGGCTTGCTTTTGCATTAAGTGGAGCAACTATACTTCAAATGGTTTTAAGTCTTATTTTTTTTAGAATTTATGATATTTGGAAACCCTCCATTATAGGAAAGGTTGATCAAAACTATAAAGGCGGTATCGGCGTAATGGGTGATGATATAATAGCCGGAATTTTAGCGGGTATATCCTCAGCATTAATTTATCAACTATATAACTATCTTGTTACTTCAGGTTATATAACTTTTTAAAAGTATCACACTCTTTTTTAAGTGTATCTATTTGTCCCTGACAAGCAATTTGTCCATTTTCAAAAACTAAAATCCTATCGGAATTTTCAACTGTACTAAGCCTATGAGCAACAACAAAAACTATCAAATCTTTTTTAAGTTCATAGATAGTTTTTATAATAGAGGCTTCGCTTTGATTGTCAAGTGCACTTGTAGCTTCATCAAGTATGAGAATATCTGGACTTGTATATAAAGCTCTTGCGATTGCGATTCTTTGTCTTTGTCCTCCACTTAGATTTGTTCCAGACTCATCTAAAACCGTATCCAAACCATCTTTTAATGTTTTTACATATTCCCATAGATTAGCTTTTTTAAGTGCTTCTATTATCCGCTTGTCATCTCTTTTTTTACCGTAAGCCACATTTGCCGCTATCGTGTCATTTACTATATAAATCCTCTGACTAACTACACATATATGCTCTCTCAAACTCTTTAGATCAAAATCTTTAAAATTTTCACCGTTTAGATATATAACTCCGCTAGTAGGATCATAAAAACGCAGAAGAAGATTGACTACTGAGCTTTTTCCTCCTCCGCTATCACCCACAAGACCTATCACTTCACCCTTTTTAGCACCAAAACTTATCTCTTTTAGAGCTTGGTTTTTGCCGTAATAAAGCTCTACATTATCAACTTTTATATTTTCTATAGAGCTTATTTTCTTTTTGCCCGAAGTTATAGCTATAGGATGAGACATTATCTCCTTTATCCTCTCATTGGCGGCAACAGCAACTTGAAATCTACTATAAGAGTTCGATATCTTTTTCAACGGATCTAATAAAAGTGAAAGTGCTGTCAAAAATGAGAAAAATCCACCTGTTGTTAGCTCATGGGTGATCAAAACTTCTCTACCTCCTACTACTACAACCAATACGATAGACACGGCTCCTACTATTTCAAAAACAGGTGCTAAGAGTTGCTGTTGTTTTACGGTTTTCATATTGATCTTAAAATACTCTAAATTTTGCTTTTTAAATCTCTCTTGTTCAAAATCCACAGCATTATAAGCTTTTATCATTTCATAATTATTGAAAATCTCACTTAATCTTGAAGTAACTTCTGCATTTTTTTCTTGAGATTTTTTAGATAAATTTTTAATTTTTCTAGAGATTATACCGATAGGATATATCGCCAAAGGGATAACAATGATAGAAAATATCGCTAGTTTTGGACTTTGATATACAACAACTACCAACAATCCTATGGAGGTAAATACTCCTTTTAAAAAACTAACGGCATCTATAGCGATGGCACTTTGCACTTTTGTTATATCATTTGTTATCCTACTTATAAGCTCTCCGCTATGTTTATTTAAATGAAATTCTAAATCCAGCTCAACAATATATCTAAGCATTTTATCTTTTATAATTCTTACAACATCTTCACCTATATATGTAAGATAATATGATGATAAAAATGCCCCTATCCCTTTTCCGACAAAGGCTAAAATAATAAATGCAGGCAAAACATACAACATAGTAATATTTTGTTCTACAAAAATTTTATCCATTACAGGCTTTACAAGATATGCTACTGCTGCAGTTGATATAGATACAAGTATCATACCGAATATCGCAAGAATCAATTTACCTTTATAATTTTTAAGATATGGTAGATACTCTTTAAAAAATTCTATCAATTTTTATCCTTTTAAACTCTTTCCGGCAAGATAACCGCTCATCCATGCAAAAGCAAAATTGTATCCGCCTCTTTTTCCTACTATATCCAAACTCTCCCCTGAAAAATATAAATTGTTGACCAATTTTGACTCCATTGTTTTAGGATTTATCTCAAAAGTATCTATCCCTCCTCCACAAACTTCTGCATATTCAAATCCATGAGTATCGATTATGCAAAACCTACTATCTTTTATCATTTGCACTATCTTTTTAATATCTTTTATACTCAACTCTTTTAATTTTTTATTTATAAACCCTAATTCTAAAGAAATATTTTTTACAATTTTGTACGGCAACAAGCCCAATAACATTATTTCAAGACTACTTTCTTGGTTATTTTTACAAGTTTTTGATAGTATTGATTGTAGTTTAGCTCTATCATACTGAGGTAGCATATCTATGCTGATAGTAACTTCCTTATTTTTAAGCAGTAATTTTGAGACATAAAAAGATATATCAAGTACGGCAAAACCGCTTAAACCATACTTGGCAAACAGCACATCACCTAGCGTTGAGATACTTTTATACTCTTTTGAAAGCAGAGTTACTTTAGCTTCTATCTTGACTCCCGCCATTTTTGAAACTTTTTTCTCTTTTGTTTCAAGTTGCACAAGTGAAGGGTATATTTGATATATAGTATGACCGAAATATTTTGCTACATCTTCGCTAAAAGAGCTACCTCCAAGCTTAGAAGCGGCTTTGCTACCGCTAGAGATCAAAACTTTATCATATAAACTTATCTTTTTTTCACTATTTTCTAAGATAAACTTTTTATCCGATTTTTTAACACTTACTATCTCTTGCGAAAGTCTAAGGTTGATACCCTTTTCTTTTATCTTTTCATAAAATATTTTTATAACCGAATTTGACTCAAATGAAAGAGGATATACTTTGCCCTCATCTTTTTCAACCAAATAAAGCCCTAAATCATTACAAAACTTTTCAAATCTCTTATAATTAAACTCTTTCAATCCATACTCTAAAAAGTCTAAATTATTACCAAAATAGTCATATTTGGATATATTAGCGTTTGATATATTGCATTTTCCGTTTCCTGAAACTCTTATCTTTTTGCCGATACAATCATTTTTGTCGTACAAGTCTATAATATTATGATCATTTTTAGCTATCAAAGCAGCCATTACCCCGCTAGCTCCGGCACCTATGATAGCAATCCTATCCACTTACTCACTCTTTTGTATAATTTTAAATGTAAAATATTTGGATGTAAAATTACTATTGCCTATCTTTGAAAATTGGATAAGTGTAGCTTGTATATTTTTTACTTCCATATACAAAAGTCCAAGAGCAAGTCTGCTTTCAAAATTATTTGGATCTGTCAACTTAGCAAGTTCAAGCAGTGCTATGGCATTTGCATTATGTTTTGCTCCTATAGAAGCGACTGCAGCAAGAAAAAGAGTGCTTGTATCTTTTTGTTTGTAAGTATCTATTAGCTCATTGTATATCGCATAAGCTTCTTCATAATTGCCGGTATAAATATCAACATAACCTAGAGCTTGCATGATACCTATAACATCATCATTTTCATCTTGCAACTGATGTTCAAGTATATCTCTTACATAATAAAGCATACCTGCGATATGCAAAGCATTTATATAAATTTCTCTAGCAATAACCGGTCCATAAAAAAGAGATCTTAAGTTTGTATCTTTTTTTAAAAAAGTTTTTTGAATCTCTTTTGCAAAATACTCTATATTTTTACCATAAGTTTTTGCACTATCGTACAAAAGCTCTGCTATCATATCTCTTGGTAGTTTTGTTTTAAGTGTTAATGATTTTTGGATAAAAAGCTTTCTTATATTTGAATTTTTTGCAACAATAGCATCAAAAATAAGATTTAACGGTTTGTTAGAGTTATCTGCTTCAGCAAAATTAGCCGCAGAGATATAGTTATTTTTTGAAAAATCCATCATAGCAAAATAAAACTTTTTATTTTTTGTAACATGATCATTGCTCAAATCATTTGAAACCTCTTCACTTAGTTTTGTATTGTCCTTATGTATCAACTCTTTTGTCATGATAGCAAATAAACCGGAGAGGTAATTTTTACTATTTAAATGATAACTTTTAATAAAATTTTTATATGCACTTGTATAGTCTCCCATTTGTGCATAAGTAAGCCCGAGATCATAAAAAAGTGTAGAGTGGTTTGGATATTTGCCTTTTAATGATTTAAATATAACATTTGCTTCATTTATCTTATAATCAAGTGCTTTTTTTATCCCTTTAGCTATCATTTTATTGACTTTTGATATATTTGAGCTTTGAGAAAGAAGAAGAAGTGCATT
>JALVWI010000298.1 GCA_027038335.1 Campylobacterales bacterium
ATAGGGCTGATAGAGAGTGCTATAAATTTGGCAGAATTAATCCATAAAAATAATCCTAAAAATATATTTTTTATAGGTAGTGCAGGGAGCTATGGAAGATTTAAAATATTCGATAAAGTTGTTTCAAGTTCTGCTTCACAGGTTGAAATATCTTCATTATTGGATTACTCATACACACCGTTAAATGATTTAAAAATAGATAATGTTTCATGTGAAACAAATATTATAGTTAATAGTTCAAACTATATTACTACAAATAAAAAAATTTCGAGTATATTCCTAAAAAATGGATATGACTTGGAAAATATGGAGTTTTATTCAGTACTGTTTGTGGCAAAAAAATTTAAAATCAATGCAAAAGGTATTTTTGTTGTTACAAATTATTGTGATGAAAATGCACATAAAGATTTTATAAAAAATCAAAAAAATGCTATTAGTTTAATGGATAAAATTGTTGAGGATTTTAGGTTTTAGGATTTAGAGTTATTTTTTATTGTAAAGGAATTTTAATTTGGCTGTATATAAAAAAACACTTTTTGACTTTACAAAAGATGAGTTATCACAGATAATAAAGCCATCTTTTAGGGCAAAACAGATATATGGATGGATTTATCAAAAGTATGTCAATAGTTTTGATGAAATGAAAAATCTACCAAAAGATTTAAGAGAAAAGCTTGATAAAGAGTACATTTTATCTCCGTTGAAAATTATAGCAAAAGAAAAAAGTAGAGATGGAAGTATCAAGTATTTGTTTGGACTTAGAAACGGTTTGAGTATGGAAGCGGTACTACTACCCATGAAAAAAGAGATAAAAGATACTGAGGGAAATATAACTCAAAGCTCAAAATATACTATATGTATATCATCTCAAGTAGGTTGCAAGATAGGGTGTGCTTTTTGTCTTACGGCAAAAGAAGGTTTTAAACAAAATCTAAGTGCAGGTGAGATCGTAGCACAGGTTTTGGAGATAAAAAAAGATAATGATATTGCTTCTAATAAAAGAGTAAATATAGTATTTATGGGTATGGGCGAACCTTTAGATAATTTAGAAAATGTTGTTAAAGCCATCAGGATATTTAGTGATCCAGACGGTCTTAGCATATCTCCGCGAAGACAAACAGTATCAACAAGCGGTTTAAGCCATCAGATAAAAAAATTAGGCGAGATGGATCTTGGTGTTTTGTTGGCCATTTCACTTCATGCGGTAGATGATGAGATGAGAGAAAAACTTATGCCTATAAACAAAGCATACAATATCGCTTCTATCTTAGATGCGGTAAGAAATTTTCCTATAGATGCTAGAAAAAGAGTAATGTTTGAGTATCTTGTCATAAAAGATTTAAATGATGATGTAAAAAGTGCAAAGAAACTTGTTAAGCTTCTTCATGGTATAAAAGCAAAGGTCAATCTTATCTATTTTAACCCATATCCAAATTCACCTTTTCAAAGACCAAGTGAGAAAGATATGTTAGGTTTTCAAAGATATTTAAGAGATCATGGAGTAACTTGCACCATAAGAGAATCAAAAGGTTTGGATATATCAGCTGCTTGTGGACAACTTTATGAGAAAAAAAGAGTTTAGGATCTAGGATATAGGTTTTAGTGGTGAATTTTTTGCTTTTGTGTTTTATTTAAAAGAGGAGTTAATTTGAGTGGATTTAGTGTTGTTGATTGGGCTGAGGTTATTTTGATAGGGATTGTTGTAGTCGTGGGAGTAGGGGGTATTATCAAAGTTATAACAACAAAAGAAGAAGATGAGTGAGATTTTAGGTTTTAGGTTTTAGGTTTTAGGTTTTGCCGTAAAATGGTTTTAGAGATGCCTTTTACATCTATCTCACAAAGGGAGATTATTAGGTGAAAAATGTTGATTATTTAAATATCTCAATCCTATAACCTCAATCCTAAATCCTCTTTTGAATAAATCTTGTATCTTGTATCATTATAAGAAAATTCTATCCAATTTGCATGAAGCATTAACCTTGATGCACCTATAAGTTTTATTCTTTCTTTCTTGCTTAATTTACCATCAAGATAGTCTGATGCGGTTTTGTAGTCTGTTCCATATATCGGATCTCCAATGATAGAATGTTTCATGTGAAACAAATGAATTCTTATCTGGTGTTGTCTGCCTGTCAAAGGAATAGCTTCAACAAGAGTTGTGTCATTTTCATAGTTATATTTTATCGGTTTTATTATAGTTTTTGCGTCTTTGCCTGATTTGTCAATAAAAACTTTTATCTTTATCTTCGAATAGTCTCTATTGATCTTGATTGGTTCATTTATAAAAATATCTTTGTCAATTTTTCCTTTTGTAAGTGCTAAGTATCCCTTTTTTATCTCTTTCTTTTGAAAAGCATTTTTAAAGTATATCTCTGCTTCTCTATGTTTTGCAGCTAACACTAACCCACTTGTTTCTTTATCTATTCTATGAGCTATATTTGCACTATCACCAAAAAGATACTTAACTTCATCTGTTAGTGAGTAAGAAGTGTGTCTATTTTTTGGATGCACTAACAAACCGCTTGGTTTGTCAAAGATGGCAAAATCATCAGTTTGAAATATAGGAATTAAGCCTTTGGTGTTTGGTTTAAAAATAATAAGAGATATTTTGCCTTTAATATATCTTGATTTTTGACTAACAATTTCATCCTCACAAAAAAGCCTCTGTTTGTCTATATATCTTTGAGCATCTCTTAAAGAGCATGCTAGCTTATCCATAACAACTCTAAAAGCTTTTGTCTCTTCGTTTATAAAAAAATCTATCTTTTCAAATGCCATTTTAATTCCGTGATTAGTAATTAGTGCAAAATCTAAACTCTTTTATAATATACCAAATTTATGTCTCTAAAAGCAAATATTTAGTAAAATAAACTACTTTTTTTGTAAGGACAATCACAAATGGTAGAGAGATATGCAAGAGATATAATGAAAAATAAATGGAGTATGCAGGCAAAATATGATGCTTGGCTAAAAGTGGAAAAAGCTGTTGTAAAAGGATGGAATAAGCTTGGTCTTGTACCTGATGGTGATTGTGAAAAGATTTTAAAAAATGCAAAATTTGATATAAAAAGAATTGACGAGATAGAACAGACTACTAAGCATGATGTTATAGCATTTTTGACAAGTATTGCTGAAAATTTAGGAGAAGAGAGTAGGTGGGTTCACTATGGTATGACCAGTAGTGACTGTATAGATACGGCAGTTGCATTGCAGATGAAAGATTCGCTAACACTTATCATAGAAGATGTTAAAGAATTAATGCAGACGATAAAAAAGAGAGCTTATGAACATAAAATGACTCTTATGGTAGGAAGAAGTCATGGTATTCATGGTGAACCTATTACATTTGGGTTGGTACTGGCAGTTTGGTATGATGAGATAAAAAGAAATCTTACAAATCTCGAACAAGCAATGGAATTTATAAGTGTAGGGCAGATAAGCGGTGCTATGGGTAATATTGCCCATGCACCGATAGAACTTGAAGAGTTTGTATGTAAAGAACTCGGACTTAAGCCTGCACCGGTTTCCAATCAAGTCATACAAAGAGACAGATATGCAAATCTTATGAATGCTTTAGCTCTTTTAGCATCATCTTGCGAAAAAATTGCAGTTGCTGTAAGACATTATCAAAGAACAGAAGTATATGAAGCTGAAGAGTATTTTAGTAAAGGACAAAAAGGAAGCTCTGCAATGCCTCATAAAAGAAATCCGGTACTTAGCGAAAATGTAACCGGACTTTGTAGAGTTATAAGAAGTTATGCAATGCCTGCGATGGAAAATGTAGCTTTATGGCATGAAAGAGATATTTCTCACAGTTCTGTTGAGAGATTTATACTTCCTGATGGTTTTATAACGACAGACTTTATGCTCAATAGATTAAAAGGGATAATTGAAAAGCTTGTAGTATATCCGGAAAATATGATGAAAAACCTTAACCTTACAGGTGGACTTGTTTTTTCTCAAAGAGTACTTCTTGAACTTCCAAAAAGAGGAGTAAGTAGAGAAGATGCCTATAAAATAGTCCAAAGAAATGCTATGAAAGTTTGGAATGAAATTCAACAAGGTAAATCACCGCTAAATGAAAAAGGTGAAAGTCTATTTTTAGAGTATCTTTTAAATGATAAAGAGTTGAGGAAAAAATTGAGTGAAGATGACATAAGAGAGTGTTTTGACTATTCATACTATACAAAAAATATAGATAAAATTTTTACAAGGGTTTTTGAAGATGCCAAATAGAGTACTAACTGTTACTAAAAGAAACGGAAGAATTGAACCGCTAGATATTACCAAGATCCAAAAATATACAAAAGAAGCAGTGGATGGTTTAGAAAATGTAAGTCAAAGTGAGTTAGAGCTTGATGCTAGGATACAGTTTAGAGATGGAATTTCAACTGAGGAGATACAGCAAACTCTTATAAAAACCGCTGTCGATAAGATAGATGTTGATAAACCTGATTGGACATTTGTAGCGGCTAGACTATTTTTGTATGATTTGTATCATAAAGTGGGAAGAAATATCGGAGGAGAAAAAGGCAACCCTTACCCTTCTTTTAGAAAATATTTTGAAGCAGGTGAAAAAGAGGGTAGGATAGTAAAAGGACTTAAAGATAAATATGATATTGATGAACTTGATGCCTATATAAAGCCTGAACGAGATATGCAGTTTAGCTATCTCGGTGTAAAAACACTAAACGATAGATATTTGTTGAAAAATAAAGAGGGAAGCCCCATAGAGTTACCTCAATATATGTTTATGGCTATAGCTATGTTTTTGGCTCAAAATGAGTTTGATAAAATGAGTTGGGCAAAAAGATTTTATGATCTTATCAGCAAATTTGAAGTGATGTTGGCTACTCCAACCTTATCAAATGCTAGAACTCCAAGACATCAGCTTAGTTCATGTTATATAGGTAGTACTCCTGATAATATAGAAGGTATATTTGATACTTTTAAAGAGATGGCACTTTTGAGTAAATTTGGCGGTGGTATCGGCTGGGATTGGTGCAAAGTTAGAGGTATAGGAAGCAGTATAGACGGTCACAAAAATGCAGCCGGCGGAATAATTCCGTTTTTAAAGATAGCAAATGACGTGGCCATAGCTGTTGATCAGCTTGGTACTAGAAAAGGAGCTATTGCCGTATATGTAGAGCCTTGGCATATAGATATAGCAGACTTTTTAGATCTTAGAAAAAATTCAGGAGAGGAAAGAAGAAGAGCTCATGATCTATTTCCTGCTCTTTGGATAAATGATCTATTTATGAAAAGAGTGATAAATAATGAAAGATGGACGCTTTTTGATCCTTTGGATGTTCCTGATTTGACAGATGTTTGGGGTAAAGAGTTTGAAAAGAGATATATCGCTTATGAAAATGATGATAGTATCATCAAAGAGAATGTAAATGCAAAAGATTTATGGAAAAAAATACTTTTAAGCTATTTTGAAACAGGGATGCCGTTTTTGTGTTTTAAAGATAATGCCAATAAAGTCAATCCAAATCCACACGCAGGTATCATAAGAAGTTCTAACCTCTGTACAGAAATATTTCAAAATACTGATCCAAACCACTATCTTGTAAAGATCAAATTTGATGATGGTTCAGTTAAAACTTTTGAAGAAAATGATGAAGTAAAAGTTGGTGGAGATATAGTTAAAAAGGCAAAAAAACTTACAGCTCTTGATATGATAGATGGGAAAAAAGTATTTATTGTGGAAAAAGAGAAGATTGACGGTAAAACAGCAGTTTGCAATCTTGCTAGTATAAATCTCTCAAAAATCAATACAAAAGAGGATATAGAGAGGATTATGCCTATCGCTATAAGGATGCTTGATAATGTTATAGAGCTTAACTTTTATCCTCTTGAAAAAGTAAAAAATACTAATTTGCAAAGTAGATCTATAGGGCTTGGTGTCATGGGTGAAGCTCAAATGTTAGCTGAACAGCAAATAGAGTGGGGAAGTGATGGGCATTTTGAAAAGATAGATGAAGTTATGGAAATGGTTAGCTACAATGCCATAAAAGCTTCATCCAATCTTGCTCTTGAAAAAGGTAAATACCCCGAGTTTGAAGGTTCTAACTGGAGCAAAGGAGTTTTTCCGATAGATACGGCTAATGAAGAAGCAAAAAAACTAACACCTAACAGAGGCGGTTTGTTTGGATATGTTTATGACTGGGATAAGTTAAGGCAAAAAGTAAAAAAAGACGGTATGAGAAACGGATATCTTATGGCTATAGCTCCAACGAGTTCTATATCCATCCTTGTCGGTACTACCCAGACAGTAGAGCCGGTTTATAAAAAGAAATGGTTTGAGGAAAATTTAAGCGGCCTTATTCCCGTATGTGCACCAAACCTCAACATAGATACTTGGCGGTACTATACCCCAGCTTATGATCTTGATCAAAAACTTCTTGTAAAAGCTGGAGCTGTTAGACAAAAGTGGATAGATCAGGGACAAAGTCTCAATATATTTATGAAGCTTGAAAATGCATCAGGTAAATATCTTCATGAGATTTACTCACTTGCATGGAAATTGGGTATAAAATCAACCTATTATCTAAGAAGCCAATCCCCTCAAAGCGAACAAGATATAGC
>JALVWI010000299.1 GCA_027038335.1 Campylobacterales bacterium
AGTTTTTCGATATTTTTTTCATCTTCAAATACCTCTACTCCAAAAAACTCTTTTGCATCTTTGGCTAACTCATTTATATATTCACCTTTATAGTATTCATCAGGCCATTTAACTTTGTGATCACTAAATTGCTCTCTTCCGCTAAGATATACTGAAAGTCCTAAGAGGTGTATTTGATTGCCGGCATCATTTACATAGTACTCCGTATCTATCTTATAGCCCAAATGTTTTGCAACTCTATAAAGCGTATCGCCAAAAACCGCTCCCCTTGCATGACCTATATGAAGAGGTCCTGTCGGATTGGCACTTACATATTCTAAAAGTATGCTTTCATCTTTTTTACCTTTAGCAAACTTCTCTTCATTTTTAAGTGCAAAAGTAGCTTCATTATCTAAAAAATTCTCGCTAAGCTTAAAATTGATATAGCCTTTAAGTGATTTTACACTAGAAAATATATCACTATTTTCTAGCTTTTTACTTAATTCATCAGCAATGATCAGGGGTGATTTTCTAAGAGTTTTTGCAAGAGAAAATGCTACGGGCGTAGAGAAGTGACCAAAACTTATATCTTTAGGCTTCTCTATAACACACTCAACATCAATCTCTTTTTTTAAAGTTTCATAAACTTTTTTTTTCAAAATATTTGCCTATGCTTTATCAGTCTCTTTGATACTCTCTGTGTGAGTATCTTTTTCTTTCTCTTCTATTTTTTCACTACTAGCTGATACCTCTTCATCATCTTCTTTAACAGCTTTTTTAAAGTCTTTTATACCCTTTCCTAAACCTTTAGCAAGATCAGGTATCTTTTTAGAACCAAATAGTATGATAACTATCGCTAGTATAATGAGTAATTCTTGTGTTCCAAAACCCATAAAACTCTCCTTTAAAATATTGGACTTGTGTGATATAAGAATATTTCATACAAGCTTTTGCCGTATTATACAGATAAAAAACTTAATAGACTATTTTATATCTAACTGGGACCACTCTTTTATGAAATTATCAAGATTTATGCTTGAAGTTTTTGCCCTTGAAGCCATTGCGATACTAAGAAGCTCTTTTTTTGCATTTTTCAAAATATCATTTACTATAAAATAATCATACTCATGTGCAAGTGCAAGTTCATTATAAGCATTTTGTACTCTTTTTTGTATGGTCTCTTTTGAATCAGTTGCTCTTTTTAAGAGTCTACTTTTTAACTCTTTGGCTGATGGGGTAGTAATAAAAACAGAGGTTATCAAATCATCCAATTTTTTTCTAGCTTGCAAAAATCCCTGCACATCAATATCAAAAACAACAAGTTTACCTTCATCAATAGCTTGTATTGTATGCTTTAGGGATGTCCCATAATAATTATCATGCACTTTTGCCCACTCTAAAAAATAACCATCTTTTATATCTTTTTCAAATTCATCTTTTGAAACAAAATGATAATCAATCCCTTCTTTTTCACCATCTCTTTTTGCCCTTGTTGTTACTGAAACAGAAAAATATATATCTTTTATCTCTTTTTCAAGTTCCTTTATCATTGAGCTTTTACCCGCTCCGCTTGGACCAGATATCAGTAGTATCGTACCTTTTTTCTTCAATACTAACCTTTTATTTTTTATTTTTATTATAAAATTTTATTCTTATTTCCATACCGTCTAGCACTTCTCTTAAGGTATCTATATCTAAAAGTTTTGATGTGATCTCTTCTTGTAAAGATGCCAACTTTTCTTTTTTGATTTTCTTTTTCTTCTTTTTCTTCTTCGGTTTGTTTTCTTTAAGCGATTGTATATACATATTTTCCTCTTTTGGATCGTTTTTGTCTTTTATTTGAAATAACTCTTTTAAGCTATCTTCATCTATCATATCCAATTCTTCTTTTTCTTTGTCTTGATCATTATCTTTTTTTGACAAATCATCTTCTAAATCAACCATATTGTTTAGTTCCTCGTTTTCCGCTAAAATTTTTTCATCATCTTTAGTGCTTAACTTTTCTTGGTTTTTCTCTAAATCGTCATTTTCCGCCGATATATCTTTAAGATCATCATTTCCTTTATCCTCTTCAAAAACAATCTCTTCTTCGTTATTTGTATCGGATAATTCAAATGCAGCATCATCTTTTTCATCTTTTTCAAGCATAACTTCATCCTTCTCTTCCAAGTTATCTTTTAAGTCAGATATATCAAAGTTTTCTTGTGTAGGATGAATTACATCAGAATCTATTTCATTTTCTTCTTCTATTTGCAAGTCATCATTTGTATATTCATCATCACTTTCATCAAGTAACTCTTTTACCTCTTCTATATCTTCTTTATCAAGTATAGCTGTACTATCATCTTCATTTTCTTTTGTATCTTCTAAGAAATTATCGTTTTTCTTATCGGTAAAATTTACATTATCTTCATCATCAATAAATAAGTCTTCATCAGGCAATAACTTTTCTTCTTTATCATTATCTTCCTCAATTTGATCATTTGTTATATCATCTGTGCCTAATTCATTTTTCTTTTCATCATCTTTTTCATCATCAAGTTCCAATTCATCCATAGAAAATTTCTCTTTTTCATCATTAAAATCATCAAAATCATAAATATCTTTTGCAATCTTTTCTTCTTCAACGCCTTCTTCAACGGTTTGATTTATATCTAAAATAGTTTCTACTATATTTTGGAAATCACTTGGCAAAAATGGTTTTATGAGTATATAATTGTATGTTTCAGGTTTTTGTGTGTTTTTGGAGCCGATATATACCAATTTATCACACCCCGTTTTTTCTTTTAAAAGTTCAGTATCTATCTCTTTTGAAACTTCATCATCAACAAAAACAATATCTTTTCTTTTATTTTCAACTTCTGTTATGTCTTTTACCTCTTCTATCTCATAATCATATTTTTTAGCTGTGAGATTTATAAGCTTAGATACGGATGAATTGTTATTGATAAGTAAAATTTGCATAATTGCACTCCAAAATATAATTTATAAACTCGTCTATTTTATAATAAAATCTTTTTAATATAGTTTAAAATAGTATAGTCAAATGATTTAGTGCTTCTAAAAACTCTCTTTTGAAGATATACATTATTGAACCTAACACTGCAGTTAAAACCAAAAAAGATACAGCTATCTTTATAGGAAAACCTACAACTAACAAGTTAAATTGCGGCATAGTTTTCATAAGCATACCAAATATAACATCGCTCAAAAGTGAAAGTGCAATGATAGGAAATGAGATGACAAATCCTAAGACAAACATATTGGCAACTGCTTTTGATATATAATGCCATACAGATATATCAGGATAGAAACCTCCAAGTGATATATGTCCTATGGATTTGCTTAAAAAAATAAGTATCAAATGATGCCCGTTAAAAGCCAAAAGTATCAAAAGTGCTAACAACATGATAAATCTTCCTATAACCGGAGAATTAACTCCTGTCATAGGGTCTATACTACTTGCAAGAGAAAAACCCATAACAAATGATATTTGTTCACCTGCTATGCCTAAGGCACCAAATATTATTTGCAAGATTGTTCCGCCTATAAGACCTAAAAAAAGTTCACTTACAAAAGCTAGTGAAAGTGTTATAACATCAAAACTTTGTATGTCAAGAGTAGCATTTGGAAACAAAAAGATAGTAATAAAAAAGGCAAAAAGTGCTTTTATGTTTGTTGGAATAGAACCATACGAATAAAAAGGAAAAAAAGCTATAAGTCCACTAACTCTAGTAAATAAAAGTAAAAAAATGATTGCATTGTTTCCACTAATTAAATGCAAAAATTCCATCTATTTTTCCCTTATAAGTTCTGCCTCTTTCAACCTATATATTTTATCACATTTTTTTGCCAATTCCTCATCATGAGTTACTAAAAACAAAGCTGCATTTTTATCATATATGTAGTCAAATATAGCTTCTATAACATTTTTAGCACTTTGTCTATCTAAGTTACCTGTAGGTTCGTCGGCAAATACAATTTTTGGCTGTTTTGTAAGTATTCTAGCTATTGATACTCTTTGTTGTTGACCACCGGAAAGTTCCGTAACTTTTTTATCCAAAACATTTTCTATATCAAAAAGCTTTAAAAGTTTTATATCTATCTTTTTTTTTGTTAATATTGAAGCTAACTCTATATTTTCATAAGCACTAAAACCGTTAAAAAGATAATGAGCTTGAAAAATGATACCTATATCTTCTCGTCTGAGTTTTAGTAATTTGCTATCGCTTAAGCTGTAAATATCTTTAGAATTTATATAAATTTTACCGCTATTTGGCTTGAGCAAAGTTGAAAGGATGTGCAAAAGTGAGGATTTGCCACTTCCACTTATACCTAAAACAGCAATACTCTCTTTAGGTGAAAGCGAAAGGTTTACATTGGAAAAGAGGGGATATTCAAAAGAGTGAGATACATCTTCACATTTAAGAAGTATATCATCACTCTTTTTGGATTGTGAGCTACTAAACAAAGCCTTTCCCTTCTTTGTTTCTTTTCAAGTTTCTCACAACTAAATTATACCCAATCAAATCTTAATTTCCATTTCGCCTACGGCTAAGGAGTAAAGGAGGATAGGTGTAAAGGAGTAAAGCAAAACTCTAAATCCTAAATCCTAAAACCTTATTTAAGTTGTTCAGCAACTTCTGCTGCAAAATCACAACCTTTTTTCTCCAAGCCCTCTCCAAGCTCAAATCTAACATACTCAACTATTTCAATCTTTCCGCCAAACTCTTTTGACTTTTCTTCAAGAACTTGTTCAACTGTTTTTTTATCATCCATTACATAAAATTGGCTAAGAAGTGTCAACTCTTGATCAAGTAGAGTGTTATCAGCAATAAATCTTTCCATTTGTCCCGGAATGATCCTATCCCAAATCTTTTCAGGTTTACCTTGAGCTTTTAGTGCAGCTTCAAGATCTTTTTTTGCTTCAGCCAAAACTTCATCTGTTAGTTGAAGTCTGCTTGCGTATTTTGGAACATGCTTTAAAGTTTTGCCAAGTCTTTTTAATTCTTCATTTTCTTTTTCAACTTCAGCTTTAAGTGCTGCGGTCTCTTTCTCTACAAACTCTGGATCTAACTCTTTATAACTTATATATTTTGGCTTCATAGCAGCTGCATGCATAGCTATATTTTTTAGTAAAGGTGCAGCTTTTTTAGCTACTTCTTCATTTTCACAAACTGCTCCAAGTATAACACCTACTCTTCCATTTGAGTGAGCATAACCGTTTACTACACCATTTTCTTTAGCTTTTATAGTAGCAGTTCTTCTAAAAACTAAATTTTCTCCGATTGTAGCTATCTGGGTATTGAAAAATTCTTCAAAAGTTACACCGTCTATATCTTTTGTTTTTATCTCATCTACATCTTCACTCTCACAAGCTTGAGCAAATTCTGTTACTTTTTGGGTTAATTTTATAAAATTTTCATTTTTTGCAACAAAGTCAGTCTCAGAGTTTATCTCTGTCATTGTAGCAACTTTAAAATCATCACTTATTACAACGCTAACCAAACCTTCACTAGCAAGTCTATCAGACTTTTTAGCTGCTTTTCCAAGACCTTTTTCTCTTAAAATATCCATCGCTTTTTGGATATCACCATCTGTTTCACTAAGAGCTTTTTTGCAGTCCATCATTCCTGCACCGCTCATTTGCCTAAGTTCTTTTACTAATGCCGCACTAATTGCTGCCATTGTTATTCTCCTTCTTTGCTGTCAGTTGCTTCTTTACTTGTTTCTTCAGCTTTCGGCTCCTCTTTCTTTGCCGCTTCTTCACTCTCTTTGCTTACTTCTTCAGTAGTTTCAACAGCTTCTTCCTCTTCTTGGTCTTGAGCCAATATCTCTTTTCCTTCTATGATAGCTTCACACATTTCTCTACAGAAAAGCTGGATACTTCTTATCGCGTCATCATTTCCCGGAATTGGATAATCTATAACATCAGGATCACAGTTTGTATCTATAGGAGCAACAACCGGGATACCAAGTCTATTTGCTTCTTTAACGGCAATTTTCTCTTTAACGGTATCTATAACAAAGATCATATCAGGAGCACCCTTCATATCTTTGATACCGCCAAGATAATTCATCAATTTTTCTTTTTTTCTTTTTAAAACAAGAGCTTCTCTTTTAGTTAAAAGATCAAGCTGTCCTTCTTCTTCCATTTTTTGGATAACTTCAAGTTTTCTGATAGATTGCTTGATAGTTTGAAAGTTTGTAAGCATACCGCCTAGCCATCTATGATCTACATAAGGCATACCACATTTGGTAGCATACTCTTTGATAGATGCATTTGCTTGTTTTTTTGTACCTACAAAAAGGATAGTTTTACCCTCAGCTGCAGCATCTCTAACAACATTATAAGTATATCTGAAATATCTCAAAGTCTTTTGTAAGTCTATGATGTAGATATTTTTTCTTTCACCAAAGATATATTTTTTCATCTTTGGATTCCATCTTCTTGTCTGGTGTCCAAAGTGAACACCGCACTCCAATAGGTCCTTCATAGTAACCATTGTGTCTCCTTTATTTTTTTGGTTTATCATCCTCCACACCCATCAACGCCAATGACGCAACCTTTAAGGATTGGTGTGTGTGAGATTAAGGA
>JALVWI010000300.1 GCA_027038335.1 Campylobacterales bacterium
GATGTGGCTCATATAGCAGGTTTAGTAGTAGCCGGTGAACATCCTCATCCTTTTCCTCATTGCCATGTAGTTACAACTACAACTCACAAAACTCTAAGAGGTCCAAGAGGAGGACTCATCCTAACAAATGATGAAGATATAGCCAAAAAGATAAATAGTGCTATTTTTCCGGGTATCCAAGGTGGTCCTTTGGTACATGTTATAGCTGCAAAAGCGGTAGGTTTTAAGTACAATTTAAAACCAAGCTGGAAAGAGTATGCAAAGCAGGTTAAAGCAAATGCAAAAGTTTTAGCTGAAGTTTTATTAAAAAGAGGATATAATATAGTAAGTGGAGGAACTGATAATCATCTTATACTTGTTTCATTCTTGGATAAAAGCTTTAGCGGTAAAGATGCCGATATAGCTCTAGGAAATGCAGGAATAACCGTCAATAAAAATACAGTTCCGGGTGAAACAAGAAGTCCTTTTGTAACAAGCGGTATCAGAGTAGGATCACCTGCACTTACAAGTAGAGGTATGAAAGAGAAAGAGTTTGAATTGATCGCTACTAAAATTGCGGATGTTTTAGATGATATAAACAATGTAGAACTTCAAGCAAAGATAAAAAAGGAGTTAGTGGCAATGGCAAAAAATTTTATCATTTACGATAGACCAACATATTAAAAAGGATAAGATATGTATAATGTAGATATTACTCTTATCAAGATGATAACTAAATTTTACTATATAAAAAGAGACAAGATTGTCAATAAAATAAATTATAAAGGTAAACTCTTTTTTGATAAATTTGAAAGAGTTGATTCTACACTTACAAGACAAATTATGAACGAACATGACGAAAGAAAGATAACTGTTGCTCATTCTTTGATATCAGATAGAGATATAGTTGAAAATATTGTTTTTGATTATAACGGAAGAGATCCTGAAAGATTTTGGCACAGAGCTCAACTTATGCTAAGAGAAGAAGGCTATATAAATTTTACAGCTTACAAAAGTAAAACTGAGGGTCATTTACATCTTTATATTCATAAAGGTCATACAACTTTACAAGAGGGTTACCAGCTTGCAAAACTACTTTCAGCAAAATTGCAACAAAAGATGCCAAGACAATGGAAAGTATTCCCAGATCCAAATATACCAAGAGATTTTAATATACTTGTATTACCTTATGAAGTCTATAAAAAAGAGAGAGGCTCATCTTGGTCAAAACATATGTAAATAGGAGATAACATGGAAGAAAAAAATGAATTAAGTGATATTATACTTGACAATAAAAACAATAGTGGATCTAGTAAAATTAAAAAAATTTTGATATTAAGCATTATACTTCTGCTTATATTTATTTTTGCGATATTAGGTATGAAATTTTTCAATAAACCGGAAGTCAAAAAAAATAATTTTAATATCGTTTTACCTCCTGAGCCAAAAACAAAAAATAAGCCAAAAGCAGATGAACTTTTTAAACAAGTACCTATAATAGAAGAAAATAGTAGTGTTTCAAAAGATAATTTTAATGCTATGGTGGAAAAGCTAAAAAATAAAGAGCAAACTAAAAAAGAAAGTGCTACAAATGATCAAAAAAATACTCAACAAGTTGTATCCAACAAAAAACCAAAACCAAAACCAAAACTAAAAGCAAAAGCAAAAAATGTAAAAACTGCTTTAGCAAAAGCAAAAAAAAGTATAAAACGATTTAAAAAGACTACTCTATCAGGCAGTACTTACATACAAGTAGGCGTAACTTTTAAAACAAAACCTAATAAAAAATTTTTACAAAAGGTTGTCAAAGCCGGATACTCCTACAAACTTTATACTTTAAGAATATCCGGTAAAAATGCTACAAAAATTTTAATAGGTCCTTATAAAAACACAAAAGACGCAAAATTAAATTTATCAAAAATAAAAAGAGAGATAAATAAAGCAGCTTTTATATATGTAATAAAGTAGTTTAATGGTTGAGTTTAAAACTATACTCTTTGATCAACTTGCACCTATTGCAATATACAAAAAGATAAAAGATCTTTATCCTAAAGAGATAACTCTTTTGTTTGAAAGTGCTATCAACACAAATGAGGGAAATTTTTCTTTTATCATCATTGGTGCAAGAGAAAAAATCATAAGAGAGAATGAGAAAAGTTTCTATATCAATGAAAGTGGAATTAAAAAAGAGATAGATGAAAATCCTCTTGATTTTTTAAAAAAATATTATAAAAATTTAGATCAGGAGAAATATAAAGAGTTAGCAAAAAAAGCAAATGTAGGTTTTGTCGATGGTTTTATCGGATATATCGGATATGATATGGGGAAAATTTTTGAGCCGAAACTTAAAAAAAATATGGCTTATTTAAAAGATGAATTGCATATACCTGACCTTGAACTTATAAGACCAAAAATCACTATAGCATTTTCCCACAAAACAAATAAACTTACGATCATAAGCGAGATAAAAGACAAATCAAAACATTTTGACAAAATTACAAAAGCACTATTTGAACCCTACAAACCTTTTGAAATTAGAAAGAGTAAAATAGATAAAAGTAAAGGTAAATTTGAATTTTCAAAAGATAAATTTTTTGAAATGGTTGAAAATTCCAAAGAGATGATAAAAAGCGGAGATATTTTTCAGATAGTTTTATCAAACAGATATACCCAATATGCTAGTATTGACAAGCTTAGTTTTTACAGGATACTAAGAAGTAAAAATCCTTCACCTTATATGTATCTTCTTGATTATAAAGATTTTTCTATAGTCGGAAGTTCTCCTGAAGTAATGGTGGCTTTAAAAGAGGGACATATCCTTTTAAGACCTATCGCAGGTACTAGAAAAAGAGGTGGAAGTCTTGAAAAAGACTTAGAACTTGAACTTGATATGCTAAATGATGAGAAAGAAAAAGCTGAACATTTGATGCTTATAGACCTTGGTAGAAACGATGTAGGCAAAGTTGCAAAACCCGGAAGTGTAAAAGTAAAAGATATGATGAGAGTTGAGAAATATTCTCATGTTATGCACATGGTAAGTGATGTAGAGGGAATTTTAGATAAAAAATATGATATGTTTGATCTATTTCGTGCTACATTTACCGCCGGAACAATGACAGGAACTCCAAAGATAAGGGCGATGGAACTTATAGCTGAGTTTGAAAAGCTAAAAAGAGGATATTATAGCGGTGTCATAGGATACTTCGGTTTTGACGGCAATATGGATAGCTGTATTGTGATACGGACTTCATACCTTGATGATGAAAAGATAGTTTTTCAAGCAGGTGCAGGTATAGTGGCTGACAGCAAAAAAGAGCTTGAGTATCTTGAGGTTCAAAATAAACTCCAAGCTTTGATGAGTTCATTGGATGATTTAAGTGAATAAACTTTTTACGATATTCGGCAATCCGGTATCTCACTCTATATCTCCTCTTATACACAATTTTACTATCAAATCTTTAGGCATTGATGCCTGTTATACCAGAACACTTTTAAAAGATGGCGATAATTTTAAAAATACCTTTTTAAAAAGCAAATTTGACGGAGCAAATGTAACAGTACCCTTTAAAGAAGATGCCTTTAGGCAGTGCGACAAGATAGAAGGTATAGCAAATGAAATAAAAGCTGTCAATACAGTTATAAAAAGAGATGATAAACTCATAGGCTACAATACCGATGCTCCCGGTTTTTATGAAAGCATAAAAGAGTTCAAAGATATAAACTCGGCTCTTATCTTAGGAGCCGGCGGTACAGCAAAAGCTATAGCAAACATATTAAAATCAAATAAAATAAAAAATGTTGTATTAAATAGATCCAAACCGAGACTAAGATATTTTCTCAATAATGGTTTTGAAGCTTATAGTTGGGATAATTTTGAAGCAGATAAATTTGATATTATCATCAATACGACTTTTGCCGGCTTAAATGATGATATGCTTCCTCTTGAAGAAAAATTATTAAAAGATTTGATCTTCAATACAAAATATTGTATAGATGTTATATACAACAAACAAACACCCTTTTTAAAAATGGCAAAAGAGTTCAAGAAACCTTACAAAGATGGTTCAGATATGCTTTTGTTCCAAGCCGTACTTGCATTTGATATATTTTTTGAGGGTAAATTTGAAAAAACAGATATCGAAAAAGAGATGAGAAAAGCTTTTAAACTTTTACTCTAAGTTCTAATGCTTTTGAAAGAGATAGCGTATCTACATTTTCAAGATTTATTCCGGTAGGTACACCTTGAGCAATTTTTGTAAATTTTAAATCATACTCTTTTAATTTATCTTCTAAATATATAATAATCGCATCATTTGAAATAGATGGTGTAAGTGCAAAAATAACTTCATCAATACTCTCTTTCACGATCTCTTCTAATTTATTTATATTTAACTCTTCTAATGATTTGAGTACAAAATACTTTCCGTCATAGTCCGTATTATCTTCAAGTATAAAAATATCTTTAGCATTTTCTACTATGCACAGTTTTGTATCATCTCTTGTTTCATCAGCACAAATTGAACATATTTCATCTTCACTTAAAGCTCCACATCTTTGGCACTCTTTTATGGATGCTACTGCCTCTTGAATGGCATTGGCAATTTTTAATGCTGAAAAAGAATCTTTTAACACCATATGATAGGCATATCTCAAAGCTGATTTTTTACCGACAGTAGGCAAAGTATTTAAAGCATCTACTAAATTATTAAATTTTTCAAGACCATATTTTTTCAAGCTATATTATCCTACTTTTTTTAGTAATTGTATCTAAAAAATACAAATAGTTTTATAAGTACAGCATTATTTTAATAAACTTTAAAAGAACTTTAAAGTATAATTCAATTCTAAAATTAGAATTTATAAAATATGGAGTAAAAGTTGGAAATTGATTATTACGAAGTCTTAGAAATCTCAAGAAATGCGGATGCGAGCGAGATAAAAAAGGCTTACAGAAAACTTGCTCTAAAATACCATCCTGATAGAAACCAAGGAGACAAAGAAGCTGAAGAAAAATTTAAGCTCGTAAATGAAGCATATCAAGCCTTGAGTGATCCTAAAAAAAGATCTATTTATGACAGATATGGAAAATCCGGACTTGACTCTCAAGGATTTAGTAGTTACTCAAATATGAATAGTGAAGATATCATGGATGATCTTAGCTCCATATTTGAGTCAGTTTTTGGACAGGGTTTTGGCGGTTTTGGCGGTTTTGGCGGTAGCTCAAGATCTCAATCAAAATACCCTCTTGATGTGGAAACAAATATAACTCTTGAATTTAATGAGGCTGTTTTCGGTATAAAAAAGAATATTAAATTTAAGTATAAAAAACCTTGTGTTATTTGTGACGGAACCGGTTCAAAAGATAAACAAACCGAGACTTGTAGCAACTGCGGAGGAAGAGGTCAAGTGTATTATCGACAAGGTTTTATGACTTTTTCTCAGACTTGTGAAGTGTGTCATGGAAGCGGTCAAATCATAAAAAATAAGTGTAAAAACTGTAATGGTCAAGGATACGAAGAGGTTGAAGAGAATGTTACTGTTGATATCCCTGAAGGTATAGATGATGGCAACCAAATAAGAGTTGCTTCAAAAGGAAATATCAACAAATACGGTGATAGGGGTGATCTTTATGTTAGAATTAGTGTCAAAGAGGATGAACACTTTATAAGGCATAATGATGATATATATCTTGAAGTTCCGGTATTTTTTACTCAAGCAATTTTAGGAGAAAGCATAAAGATACCAACTCTTAGAGGAAAAACTGAGCTAAACCTTCCAATAGGGGCTAAAGATAAGCAACAATTTATCTTTAGAGGTGAAGGTGTAAAAAATATCCATACAAAAAGAAAAGGCAATTTAATAGCTCAGATAAGCATAATTTATCCGAAAAAGTTGAATGAAAAACAAAGAGAATTACTTGAGGAGTTGCAAGATTCTTTTGGATATGAAAATACTCCTCATGAAAATAAGTTTGAAGGTGTCTTTGAAAAGATCAAAAAATGGTTTACAAAATAGGAGATATAATGAAAAGATTTGTATTTGGCTTTATAGTGGTATTTTTAAGTTTTACAAGTGTATTAAATGCAGCAAAAAAAGAGGACTATACATTTAAATTTAGGGATTTAAACGGTAAACAAATAGTATTAAACACTTTTTCTCAAGGGATTCATTTTAGTAATGCAAATGGAAAAGTTGTCTTATTGGCTTTTTGGGGCAACCATTGTCCTCCATGCCTTATGGAGATGCCTGAACTTATTGATTTGCAAAAAGAGTATAAGGGTAAATTTCAAATCATATCCATGCAAGTTCAAACAAGAGTAAGCAATGATGATTTAAAAGCTTTTACAAAAGAAAAGGGTGTAAATTATCCGGTTATCAACGACAGTGATCCTGAAGTATTTAAATTTGCAGACTACATAACTGCAAAAACTTCATGGAAAGGACTTATTCCTTTTTCTATACTCTTTGACAAAAAAGGTAATGCTACAAAAATATATCTTGGTCTTAAAAGTAAAAAAGAGTTTGAACAAGATATTACAAAATTATTAAATAAATAGATGGACATAGTCCATCTATTTATTTTA
>JALVWI010000301.1 GCA_027038335.1 Campylobacterales bacterium
TTTTTTTAGTATTATAAACTTTTTTAAGTTAAAATATTATAATCAAGGAGTAGTTTTGTTTGGTTCATTAACTGATTCTTTTAAAACCGCTATCAATAAAATCCGCTTTGCAGATGATGACAAAGCTCTAAAAAAAGCACTTGACAATCTAAAAAAATCCCTTCTAAAAGCTGATGTCCATCATAAAGTAGTGAGAGAACTTATAAAAAATGTCGAGATAGAGACTAAAAGAGCCGGAATCGGTAAAGAAAACTTTTTAAAATCACTTGAGAGCAATCTTTTAAAGATATTGGATGTCGGCGGAAAACAGGGATTTGTATTTGCTTCAAAACCGCCTACGGTCGTACTGATGACAGGTCTTCAAGGAAGCGGTAAAACTACTACTACGGTAAAACTTGCATATTACTTAAAACTTAGAAAGAAAAAAGTTCTTATAGCGGCTTGTGACTTGCAAAGATTGGCTGCGGTTGAACAATTGAAGCAACTTTGTGAGCAAAATGAGCTTGATTTGTATTATGAAGAAAATGAAAAAGAGCCTTTAAAGATCGCTAAAAATGCACTCAAAAAAGCAAAAGACGGACTATATGATGTACTTTTAGTTGATACTGCCGGACGACTTGCCATAGATGAAGAGTTAATGGATGAGTTAAACTCTATCAAAAAAGCTCTAAATCCGGATGAGATTTTTTATGTAGCTGACTCATTAACAGGTCAAGATGCGGTACGAAGTGCGGTAACATTCAATGAAAAACTTTCACTTACCGGAGTAATCCTTTCAAAATATGACGGTGATAGCAAAGGCGGAGTAGCTTTAGGTATTGCAAAGCAGACCGGAGTTCCTTTGAGATTTGTCGGTATCGGTGAAAAAGCTCCCGATCTTGAACTCTTTATACCTGATAGGATAGTAAATCGCCTGATGGGAGAAGGAGACTTAGCAACTTTAGCGGAAAAAACAAGTACTATTATCGATGAAAAAAAAGCTAAAAAACTTACCCAAAAGATGAAAAAAGGTGAATTTAACTTCAATGACTTTTTAGAACAGATGGAGAGTATGAAAAAACTGGGCAACTTAAAGTCACTTGTCGGTATGATACCCGGACTTTCAGGCATGGCAAATCAGATAAAAGATATGGATTTGGAAAATTCAGCAGAAATGAAAGCTATGAAAGCGATGATCTCATCAATGACAAAAAAAGAGAGAGAACACCCTTCGCTTTTAAACAACAGTAGAAAAAGAAGAATTGCACAAGGTGCGGGACTATCACAAATGCAAGTAAACCGCTTTATAAAACAGTTTAATAATGCCGCTAAAATGGCAAAAAAATTTAGCGGTAAAAAAGGTATGCAAAACCTGCAAAGCCTTATGGGCGGACAAGGAAGAGGTTTTCCAAGATAGCTTTCTTTACATTTTAGTTTATTTTAGATATAATTACCGCTTCAAAACAGCTCTTAAAATAATCCCTCTGTGATTAAGAGTTGAAAACAAGCTTTAGGGCTTATAGAGGCACGATAAACTTATTTTATTCTGCTTTTTTACTCCCTATATGCTTATATTTTTACTAAAGGAAACAAATGACAGTTGTAAGACTAACAAGAATGGGTAGAAAGAAAAAACCTTTTTACAGAATCGTTGTAACAGATAGCAGAAGAAGAAGAGACGGTGGATGGATAGAATCTATCGGATACTATAACCCTTTGACTGAGCCTGAAACTATCAAGTTTGATGAAGAGAGACTAGCTTACTGGAAAAGTGTAGGTGCAAAACTTAGCGACAGGGTTAAAAAGATAACTCAAAGTAAATAAAATGGTTGAGGATTTTATAAGAGAGTTCACCCTTCTTTTGGTTGATAAGCCTGAACTTGTAACTATCGAAAATAAAAAGATTGATGATAGTTACAGTGAGATCACTATATATGCACACAAAAGTGATACAGGCAAACTCATAGGAAGAGAGGGAAAGATGATAAACTCTCTAAAAACAGTTATAACCGGTTGTAAAGCAAAAGATAACAGATCTTACAAGATCTTGGTAAAAGCGATTGAAGAGTAGAGATAACTTTATCCAAATAGCTCAAATAGGAAAAACGGTAGGACTAAGAGGTTTTTTAAAGCTTCATTTACATACCGATTTTCCTGAACAATTTCAAAATAATAAGGTTTTTTACTTACAAAATGATACAACTATCACTATAGAACAGTATAATAAAAAAAGAGGCATTATAAAATTTGTAGGTTTTGATGACAAAGAGGGTGCATCAGTACTTACAAATCAATTTTTATACACCACTTTTGAAGATAGCAGTAAAAATTGTCAGCTAAAAAAGAATGAATACTTTTGGTATGATATGATAAATGTTGTAGTTATAGAAAAAGATACAACACTTGGTCAAGTTATAGATATACAAAGATTTGATCCAAATGATTTTCTGATAGTTCAAACGACAAAAGAGCTTCGGGACAAATCCCTACCTAAACAATTTCTCATACCCTACATAGATAGATATATTATCAACTTTGATAAAGATAAAAAGATAATTTATACAAAAGATACACTAGAACTTTTAAAAAATTCATGAAATTTACATTTGTAACACTTTTTCCAAACCTTATCAAACCTTACTTTGAAGAGTCTATTTTAAAGATAGCTTTACAAAAAAATATCTTGCAAATAGATACAATAAATCCTAGAGATTTTACAAAAGATAAGCACAAAAAAGTTGATGATACCCTCATAGGCGGAGGTGCCGGGATGCTTATGACTCCTCAACCGCTAAATGATACACTATCTCACATCAAGAAAAAAGATAACAGTGCTTATATCATCTTTTTAACCCCGTCAGCTAAACTTTTTACTCAAAAAGATGCGAAAAGACTAAGCAAAAAAGAGCATATAGTGTTTGTTAGCGGAAGATACGAAGGAATTGATGAGAGAGTTATAGAAATGCATGCAAATGAAGTGTTTAGCATAGGTGATTTTGTACTTACAGGGGGTGAACTGCCCTCTTTAGTAATCTGCGATGCTATCAGTAGAAATATTCAAGGAGTACTTGGCAATAGTTCATCTCTTGAAGTAGAAAGTTTTGAAAATCATCTTTTAGAAGCACCGTCTTTTACAAAACCGAATATTTTTAAAAAAAATAGCGTCATTAAAGAGTTTTTAAAGGGAAATCACGGTAAAATTGCAACCTTAAAATATGATTTATCGCTTTTAAAAACAAAATATCATAGACCTGATTTGTATAAAAAGCTAAAAACCAAAGGAAAATATCATGAGAAATAGATATATTGATGCCTTCGAGCAAAAACAATCTCAACAAAAAAAAATACCTGAATTTAGAGCAGGCGATACACTAAGAGTTGCTGTTACTATTAAAGAGGGTGATAAAACAAGGATTCAAAATTTTGAAGGTGTTTGCATAGCTAAAAGAGGAAGCGGTACAGGAGCTACTTTTATCGTTAGAAAAATAGGTGCTAACAACATCGGTGTTGAGAGAATTTTTCCACTTTATAGTGATAGCATAGATAGTATCACTGTCTTAAGAAAAGGAAGAGTAAGAAGAGCAAAACTTTTCTATCTAAGAGAGAGAAAAGGTAAAGCAGCTAGAATTAAAGAGTTAAAAAGAAAATAATATATTATGGTCTCTAAATTTTTAGAGACCATAATATAAAATATACCTTTATTCATAAAAAGCTAAATTTTTATCACTTTGCACTCTTTTACATCAGAAAGCGGTTTATCTATATAATATCCTTGCACATAATCAACTCCAAGCTCTTTTACTTTATCCATTACTGATTTTGAATGAACATATTCAGCGATAGTTTTAAGTCCTAATTTTTTAGAAGAGTTTATAATAGATTCTACGACTATTGCAATTTGTTTATCTTTATCTACATTCTTGATAAGTGAACTATCAATTTTCAAAAAATCAACATTTAATTTTATAACATAATCATAATTTGAATAACCGCTACCAAAATCATCTATTGCAAGTTTTGCTCCACATTTATGAACTTTTTTTGCAAAATCATTAATAAGTTCAAATTCTATAATTTCTTCAGTTTCCAATAACTCAAATACAACTCTTTGAGGTTGAGGGAACTGCTTTAACATATTTATAATATAGTTTTTATTTGTTACATCTGCTATATCATCCATTGAAACATTTATAGAAAATTCATAGGGTTTATCTTTAAAGTATTCAAAAGCTTTTTTAACAACTTTTCTTGTAAGTCTCAAATATAATCTTGAAAGTTTTGCTGCTTGCATAAACTCAGCCGGTGAAAAAATGGTGCCGTCTTCACCTCTTAGTCTAATCAATGTTTCAAATTTGGTAGATTTATTTTTAGAAATATTATAAATAGGCTGAAAATATATAAGAATACGATCCTCTTTGAGTGCGATTCTTAACTCCTTTGTCCAATACATTATTTTTTCTATTTTTTCATCTTTATGAGTAGTGTTATCATAGATTTCAAATGGTTTTGAATTTGTTTTTGCTTTAAATAGTGCAGTAGTCGCATTTTCTATAAGTCTTGTATCAGATTGTGCAATTCCACAAGAAATACTTAAATGTATTTCACTATCTTTATAAACAAACGGATACTCTTCAAGCTCCTCCAAAAGCTCAAGCAAGTCATATAAGTTGATCATACCTTGTTTTAGCCAAGCAAATTCGTCCCCGCTTATCCTATAAAGCTTACCATCTGAACTATTAAGTTTTTTTATTACTTTAGCTAAACTTTTAAGTATAAAATCCCCTACTTCATAGCCGTAAAAATTATTAATATTTTTAAATTGGTTTATATTAAAAATAGCAAGTGCTTGATTTTCACAATTTTCAATATCTCTTTTTAATGCAAGTAAATTTGGTAAATTTGTCATTTGATCTATATAAAACTGTGATATCATTTTTTTATAATAATATTTTATCTGTTTTAAAAGATTATTAAATTCAAATTCAAGACGACCTATCTCTTTTATATTGGTATCTATAGTAACTCTTTTATTAAAATCACCATCTTTAATAATTTCTTGCATCTGTTCAGTAAAATTAACTAAAGGTGCAACAATTTTATTATTTAAAATAAAATAAAATACAACAAGTACAAGAGTTAAAAATATTATCAAAAAAAGAATAAAGTAAAATATTATTGCATAAAGTGGAATGTTGATCTCATTTGGCAGAAAATGTATATAAAGAACACCGTTTACATCGCCTACTTTTGTATTGTGATGACAAGCCACACACTGCTTCTTTACTTTCATCGGATAATAAAAATACATAGAATCATCTTTTCCGACCACAAGTTTTTCTTTACCACTTTTTAACACTTCAGCAATATTGGAATCATTTTTTATCTTATTTTCTGCTATTAAATCTTTTCCAAAAAGTTCTTCAACTTTTTGAGATCTATATGATTTGATATCCAATCCATCCTTTAAAGTATCCAATCTTTTTATAATTTTTTCCAAATCCTGCTTGTTCCATCCTTCAAGCATTTTTGTTTTCATTACTTCAAAAATAAGTTTACTCGTTTTTTCAGCTTCCCTTTTTGTAAGAGTGTGTAAAGCTATATTTTTAAGATAAAGGATAAAAACTATACTGACAGCAATACTTCCCAATAAAAGAGAAATAGTTATCCTTATGATAAGTTGCTTACTATTTATCTGCTTTTTATTATCATAATCTTCCACTAAAAAATTCTCCTATTTGACACACGGCACAAACATATTAAATTATAACATTTTTTACTTAAAAAGCTGGTTTTAAATTTTCTATTTTAGTATATAAAAGTTATATGTAAGTAAAATAATATACTTTTTTAGAAAAAAAATTGAACTAGCAACATATAAAAAATAGTTCCTCCAAAAATTGAAACTAAATAATTATTAAAACTATAATGTAAAAAAATTGTCAATACGATTGCTGCTATCTCTTTTAACCCATAAGGTGCTTTAGTAAAATCAATACTTCCCAATGTATAAAATATCAATATAGTCATTATAATAGGCGGAAAATTTTTCTCAATATACAAGATAATTTTAGGAGGCTTGTGTTTGATAAAAAATAAAAACGGAAAAACTCTCGTTATATAATTTGCTATAGCCATTACCGCTATAGCAAGATAGAGATACTCACTTTTCACTCTCTATCCTATTTTTT
>JALVWI010000302.1:0-4654 GCA_027038335.1 Campylobacterales bacterium
TGCATTCTCTCTCGCTCTCGCTCTTCTTCTTCATCTCTTAATTGAACCAAATGAAGAGTTTTTAAACTTTCAAATTTTATCCTATCTACAAGTTCTAAGAAAAGATTATAACTCTCTTTTTTATATTCAACAAGCGGATCTTTTTGATTGTATCCTCTTAAGCCGATACCGGTTTTTAGTATATCCATTTGATAAAGATGCTCTCTCCAAGCATTATCAAGTATCTGAAGATACAGTATCCTTTCTATCTCACTTTTTTGCTCTTTATCAACTATACTCATTTTCTCTTCATATTTGTCTTTTAAAAATTGTATAACTTTCTCTTTTAAAGCTTGATAGTCAAGTCCTTTTAATTCTTCTATATCTATATCTTCATTTATTTCATCTTTTAAAATAACAGCAAGTTTTTTAAGATCAAAGTCCTCTTTTACTCCGCTTTCAAAGATTTCAGCTTTATATAAAAGCGATTCTACAAACTCATCTCTTATCTCATCAAGCTTTTGAGAAAGGTCATAATTTGGATCTAAAAGATTATTTCTAAAGTTATATATAGTTTTTCTCTGCTCGTTTGCCACATCATCATACTCAAGCAAATGTTTTCTTGACTCAAAGTGTAGATTTTCTACCTTCTTTTGTGCATTTTCAACTGCTCTTGTTACCATCTTTGACTCTATATGCTCACCCTCTTGGATACCAAGTCTCTCCATGATAGTTTTTATCTTATCGCTTCCAAAAATTCTTAAAAGATTGTCTTCTAAGCTTAGATAAAATTGACTAGCTCCCGGATCTCCTTGTCTTCCACTTCTTCCTCTTAGCTGGTTATCTATCCTTCTACTTTCATGCCTTTCAGTTCCAAGTATAAATAAACCTCCAAGTTTTTTTACCTCATCATCAAGCTTTATATCAACACCCCGTCCTGCCATATTGGTAGCGATAGTTACCATACCTTTTTTACCTGCATCTTTTATGATCTGTGCCTCTTTTTCATGCTGCTTTGCATTTAACACTGAGTGAGGTATCTTTTCCTGTTTTAAATAGTGGTGCAAAACTTCACTCTTTTCTATGGATGCTGTTCCAACAAGTACGGGCTGACCTTTTTTATGAAGTTTTTTGATAGTTTCAACTGCAGCTTTAAACTTTTCATCTTCAGTTTTATAGATAAGATCATTCATATCTTTTCTTTGCACCGGTACATTTGTAGGGATAGAAATAACATCGAGATTGTATATTTGGGCAAATTCTGTAGCTTCAGTTTGAGCAGTACCTGTCATACCTGCAAGTTTTTCATAAAGCCTAAAATAGTTTTGAAAAGTAATATCAGCTAATGTTTGAGACTCTTCTTGTATCTTTACACCCTCTTTTGCTTCAAGGGCTTGATGAAGTCCCTCGCTAAATCTTCTTCCCTCACTAAGTCTTCCTGTAAATTCATCAACTATAACTATCTCTCCATCTTTTTCAACATAGTCAACATCTTTCTCAAAAAGATGGTGAGCTTTTAAAGCTTGGTCAAGATGGTGAGAAAGTATAGCATTTTCAAGGCTATATAAATTATCTACCTTAAATAACTCTTCAGCCTTTTTTATACCTTTTTCAGTCAAAGTTATGGTTCTATTTTTTTCATCAACGATAAAGTCTCCGCTCTCAGGTTTTATTTCACCATTTGCATCTTTTTCGGTAGCTTTTACCAAATGTTTTGAAATCTCATCTGCTATCTTATAATTATCAAGAGTTTTATTGGTTGGACCACTGATGATAAGAGGAGTTCTTGCCTCATCTATCAAGATAGAATCCACCTCATCAACTATGGCAAAGTAGTGGTCTCTTTGAACTTTTTCTTCAAGTGAGTATTTCATATTGTCTCTTAGATAATCAAAGCCAAACTCATTATTGGTACCATAAGTAACATCGGCATTATACTGCTCTTTTCTTTTTATATCATCTTCTATATCAGCAGTCAAACTTCCTACTTTCAGCCCTAAAAAGTTATAAATAGGGCTCATATCATTAGCATCTCTTTTTGCAAGATAGTCATTGACCGTTACTATATGGATACCTTTACCGGTTAGAGCATTTAAAACAACCGGTAAAGTAGCAACGAGCGTCTTACCCTCACCTGTCTTCATTTCGGCTATCTTGCCGTCATTTAAAACAAATCCACCGATCAACTGTACATCAAAATGTCTTAAGCCTATAGTTCTTTTTGAAACTTCTCTAGTGATAGCAAATGAATCATATATAAAATCGTCAAGAGTTTTTTTACCCTCTTTGATCTCTTTTTTCATATTATTATATACCTCTTTTATCTCATCATCGCTCATCTTTTCATATTTTTCTTCTAAAGCGTTTACTTTTTTAATTCTTTGGGCATATTTCTTTACTTCTCTGTCATTTTTAGTACCAAATACTTTTTTAAATACTCCGGAAACCATATCGTTTTAACCTTTATCTTAAATTGCACTGGATTTTAGCATAATTTTAATATTTATTTGATAAATTAACTATGTAATTTTTATATTTTATAAAAAAAGGAAAAAATTGAAACTTTTTTTTACATTTTTAGCAAGTAGTTTTCTTTTTTTGTATGCCTCTTTTGATATACACTCCATTAAAGCTAACTTCACTCAAACCATAACAAATGAACAAAACAGTACTATAAAATATAGTGGTAAATTTTATGCCAAAAGCGATAATAAAGCTCTATGGATATATCAAAAACCGATAAAAAAAGAGTTGTATTTTTTAGATGGAAAAGTTGTCATCATAGAACCGGAACTTGAACAAGCTATTTTCTCAAGAGCTAAAAAATTACCTAAAATCCTAAATATTTTAAAAAATGCCAAAAAAGAGAAAGATAGACTCATTGCCAAGTGTTGCGATACAACTTATACTATTAAGATTAAAGATAATAAAATCATATCCGTATCATACAAAGATAAAGTAGGTAATAATGTAAAGATAATATTTTTCAATGAAGAAACAAATTTGATAATAGATGATGAAATCTTTAGATATAAAATTCCAAAGGATTATGATATTTTACAAAATTGATAACTGACCAAGGATAAAAAATGTCAAGCAAAACCGTTGTCATAGGTGGTGGGATTGTAGGATTATCTTGTGCGTATATGCTTATGAAAAAAGGGCATGAAGTTACAGTTATAGATAAAAGTGACATCAGCGACAATACCTCGTTCGGTAATGCCGGACTTGTTTCACCTTTTGAAGAGCCTCCTCTTTCAAGACCGGGTATCATTACTTCAACTCTAAAACTAATGCTTAAAAACCAAAGCCCTCTTCTTATCAACGGTATATCGCCAAAGATAATAAAATGGCTGTGGCAATTTGCAAAAAATGCAAATGAACAAAGACTTAAAAGAACACTTATCTTATTTGAAAAATATGGCGAAATCACAATGAATCACTACGAACAGATGGCAAAAGAGTTTGAGTTTGATTTTCATCAAACAGGTGTTGCCATGGTTTATACAGACATGGAATCTTTTAAAAATGACTCAAAAGAGTGTGAAACACATCCTTACAAAGAGGTGTGGGATAACCGTAAAACAAAAGAGATGGCACCATGTGTAAATGAAAAAGTAGTAGGCTCAATCTTTTTAAAAAGAAATGCCCACTTAAATCCGGCAATGCTTATGACAAATTTTGTAACTTACCTCAAAGAAAAGGGTGTAAAATTTATTTTAAATACCCAGATCATAAATTTTGAGTTTCAAAACGGAAAAGCAAAAAAAGCTTTAAGCAAAGATCAAAGTTTTGAGGCTGATAATTTTATCATTTCGACAGGTAGTGATGTATCTCTTTCAAGAAAAACGGGAGTTGATCTTATGCTTACCCCTGCGAAAGGATACAGCATAACTTTTAAAATGGATAAAAAGTTAAAACCTAAAACAGCACTACTTTTTAAAGACCAATTTATAGGCTTTATCCCTAGAAGTGATAGTGTAAGGATCACAAGCAAACTAGAGCTTGGCAATCATGACTACAGCTATAAAATGAGTAGATTTGAAAGCATTTTAAACACTCTTAAACCATTTGTTGAGGAGTTTGAGATAAAAGAGCCAAAATATTGGACAGGTTTTAGACCTCTTACACCTAATGATATACCTCTTTTTGGAAGAGATGAAAACTATGATAATATTTTACATGCAAACGGTTTAGGATGGCTTGGTATCACTTTTGCTCCAGCTATCGGCGACTTAGTTAGCAAACTAATAGATAAAGATATAGAAAATAAAAAAAGTGATGATGTTTTGCTATTTTCTGGGTTTTATCAAGGGTGTTAAAACAGATTTTTTAAAGGGTGTTTTTTCGCAACATCCCTCTTGTTCCAATCTTTTTACCAATTCGTCAAGACTAAAAGAAGTTTTACCTTCATCTACTTGAAAATTTAAAATATAAATATCATCGATATCAACATCATGCTTTTTAGCACTATACTCTTTTAAAAGTTTTTTTAGACTTTCTTTACCTTGAGAAGTTGCCAAAGTCTCCACATAAAAACTTCCTATGACTACATTTAGAGCATCTATGACTTTATACTTTTCATCTTCTACATATCTACCTTCTATGATAAGTGAGAGATCTACTTTTTTTAACTCCTTTGAAACAGAAGAAAATATATCCGTACTAAAATGAT
>JALVWI010000302.1:4754-6154 GCA_027038335.1 Campylobacterales bacterium
TATAATTCTCAAGCAAAAAAGATACCACATTTAAAGGTTTTCATAGATGGATATATTTCAATCAATAATTCTAGGCATCATAGAGGGTTTTACCGAATTTTTACCCATTTCATCAACAGGACACATGATAGTAGCTGCAAAATTCTTAGGTCTTTCACAAACTACTAATACCAAGGCTTTTGAAGTCATCATTCAACTCGCCGCCATACTTGCTGTTGTTTTTTTATATAAAGAAAAATTTAGCCCTAAAAAGATTGAACTTTGGAAAAGACTTATAGTTGCATATTTACCTATTGCTATTGTGGGTTTTATCTTTAGACATCAAGTAAAAGAGCTTTTTTCTGTGCAAATTGTTGCAGTTATGTTTATCATAGGAGGTATTGTCTTTTTAATCGTTGAAAAATTTTACAAAGAGAAAGAACATACCGTAAGAGATGTTGAGCAAGTAACATATAAGCAAGCTTTATATATCGGCTTAGCTCAGATATTTGCTCTTATTCCGGGTACTAGCAGAGCCGGTTCTACCATAGTCGGAGGACTTTTAAGCGGACTTGATAGAAAATGTAGTGCCGAATTTAGCTTTTTACTGGCATTTCCGGTCATGGTTACAGTTAGCGGTTATGACTTTTTAAAACACTATCATGAATTTTCAGATCAAAATTTACTCGTCTTGGCAGTCGGATTTATCACCTCTTTTATAGTTGCTTACATCACTATAAAACTTTTTATCTCTTTTTTAGAGAGATTTACTTTTGTAAGCTTTGGAGTGTATAGGATACTTTTTGGTTTATTACTATTATCCCCTCTTGTTTCATAGGGTAACAAAATAGAACTATTTTTCAACGATTATTTAAAAAAATACTATTTTTAATGGTAATTTTTGTAATATATGAGAAGCACTCATGATTTTTATCAAAATCGCAAAATTTGAATGAAAATAAAGCTTAGAGCTGAGTGCTTAGAGCAAAGAGCCATTAGATAACTAATCACGAATCACTTAGCTCTGAGCTCTTGGCTCTAAGCTTAATCCAAAGGATTTTTATATGAACCTACCTAAAAAAGTCACCATAGTTGAAGTTGGACCAAGGGACGGTTTTCAAAGTATAAAGGAGTTTATACCCACACCTTTAAAGCTTCAAATCATTGAAAAACTCATAGAATCAAACTTTAAAAAGATTGAGATAACCTCTTTTGTCAGTCCAAAAGCTATACCTCAAATGAAAGATGCTAAAGAGATTGTCTCATACTTGCTTGAAAAATATAGCGATAAATTAGATATATTTCATGCCTTAGTACCAAATCTCTACGGAGCAAAAGCAGCTTATGAGTCAGGCTTAAGAGAGATAACTTATGTCATATCTACAAGTGTTTCACACAATAAAGCAAATGTTAGAAGAAGT
>JALVWI010000303.1:0-19908 GCA_027038335.1 Campylobacterales bacterium
ACTACATAAAATCTATCAGTATAGTATGCTCTTTTTTGAGCATTTTTTCTATCTTTATACTCTCTCATCATATCAACCTTTTAGGCTTTTGTTTTTGAAAAGCACTCTCTTTTCTTATCTGTTTTTGAAGCATCATAACAGCATACTGTAAAGTCTCAGGTCTAGGAGCACAACCGGGTAGGTATATATCTACCGGTATTATCCTATCAACTCCTTGTACTGTTGCGTAAGTATTGAACATTCCGCCTGTATTGGCACAGCTTCCCATGCTTATGACCCATTTTGGCTCAGCCATCTGATCATAAAGTCGTCTTGTAAATTCGGCATGTTTTTTTGTAAGAGTTCCTGCTATGATCATCACTTCAGCTTGTCTTGGACTTGCTCTAAAGATAGTACCAAATCTGTCAAAGTCATATCTACTAGCTCCGCTTGCCATCATTTCGATAGCACAACATGCCAAACCGTAAGTCAAAGCCCATAAAGAGTTGCTTCTTCCCCATTGAACAAGTTTGTCAACTGTAGTTAGAGCAACAGGAAGCCCTCCTTCTTGTAGATAGTTTACTTTATGCTGTGCCATTCTAGCGCTCCTTTTTTCCATGCATATACAAAACCTATAGCAAGTAATACAATAAATGAAATCATTTCAACAAAACCGAACATTCCAAGAACCTTAAAGTCAATCGCCCAAGGAAACATAAATATAATCTCAACATCAAAAAGTATAAATAAAAGTGCAAAAAGATAAAATTGAGCCGATATTTTATTTGGCTGTTTGGTAACTCTTGGACCACATTCGTAAATAGTAAGCTTTAATTTTTCCGTATCAAGTCTAGCAAGTTTTCTGCTTGCCCACCTAGCAAGAACGGTTGTAGCAAAAAATGCTATAGAACTTAGAGCTAAGAAAACAAATGCCCCAAAATAAGGATGAGCAAAATTCATATGTCCCATAAGAACCCCTTAAAAAAATAATTACTGCATAATAATACTATATTAAAATAAAAACTAATCTTATTTAAGAAGAAAAAATGATAATTATAGAGCAAAACTATACTTTGACTATTACAAATAGTAACACTAAAGAAGAAATAAAAGATTATGTAGTAAAATTTGTTACTATATGAAACACATTTAATTCAATATCTAACTTTTAAGAAACAATAAATCCCATAGAGTTACCCTCTCCGAAACTTCCTTTTAACTCTCTTTGGATGCTATTTTTAAACTCATCCATTGTAAAAATAGGTTCATCTTTAATCGCTGTATTTAGGGCTGTATTTTTGATGATGACTTTTATCTGCCCACCTGTTAAGGGATATTTTGCTAACTTTTCTATGGAAAAATCCTCTTCATAGAGGGCATTTTCAGGTAAATAGTTTCTAAAAAGTAGAACTCTCTGAGAAAAGTCAGGTTTTTTAAACTCTATCTTATAATCAAATCTTCTTGAAAAAGCAGGGTCTATGTTTTCTAGTAGATTTGTAGTTGCTATTAAAACTCCATTGAAGTTTTCTATTTGCTCTAAAAATATATTTTGCATTTGGTTGTGCATTTTGTCGGCACTATGCAGACTTTGGCTTGTCCTGCTACTTAAAAATTGATCCGCTTCATTTAAAAGAAGAACGGGAGAACTTTTTGTTTTATTTGAAAGATCATAATATGTATCAAAAATTTTTCTTACATTTTTTTCACTTTCACCTACATATTGAGATAGTATTTTAGAGCAGTCGAAATTGAGCACACTTTTTTTAAGAGATTTTGAAAGAGAAAGAGCTGTCATGGTTTTGCCCGTACCCGGAGGTCCGTAAAATATGATCCTTGTATCAAGTCCCTTTTTTCTCTCTACTATACCCCACTCTTTAAGTCTAGAAAGTACTTTTCTATCCATTCTTTTTAAAAGATTGTTTAAAATCTTAGCTGTTTTTGGATGCAAAACAACATCATCAAGTGTAGTTTTAGGTTCAATTAGCTCAAAAATGTCTTGCTCTTTTACAAGCATACCGAGTTTTATTTTCTTCTCTTTTTTTCCTTTAGATGGTCTGATGATCTTTTGAATTATCTCTTCAGATATATAAAAACTTCTAGTAACTCCTCCAAAAGCACTTAGCATTTCATCAAAATCAACCAAAGAATTTTCTACTAGTTTTGACCCCTCTTCCAAAAGAGATCTATTTTTTATCTTTTCATATTTATCTTCACTTACCAAGTCTATAAGAGTATTCATGTCTCTTAAAGTTTCGATTTCAGAAGAGTACTCCTCTTTCAAAAGGGCTAAAAATATAATTTTCTCTTTTTGACTTAAGTCAAATTCTATAAATATCTCTTCTACTTCCAAATTGCACTCACTTTTGAGAACTCTTTTGGCTATAATATCTTCAAGTTGTTTAAGTCTATTTTTTAACGACTCAATATTTGGCGAATCTTTTTTGAAGCTATTTCTAAAATTTGAGAGCTTTTGATACATTTCTATTTTTAAAAACTGATCTTTAAGGTATTCTAAATGATCTTTATAAGCTTCTTCTTTTGGAAGTTTGATATCATAATTATCATCTTCAAGAAGTTTTAAAAAAGTTGAACTAAGAGAGATATTTGAATGAAGTAACTCAAGGCTTGATAACTCTTTTGCCTTTTGAGCTATGATTGTATTTCTTGTAATCCATCCCAGTCCCAATAGGTTTTTAATAATATAAACCTTTTTTATATGTTTATACTCTTTTGAGGAGTATATCTCTTGAAGAAGTGATGAAACCGTAATTTCCTCAATACCTTCGATATATTTTAGAGTTAAAGTTTGAAGGATTTTTGCCTCTTCCAAAGTACATTTAAGTTCTGAAAATATATTGGACTTTGATATATCTTTATTTTCTAAAAAGTTTATCAAATTCTCCACATGTTATTCCTAATACAAATTTAACTAATATTATATTACAATTATGCTTAAGGTTGCAAAAAGGAAAGAGTATGGAATATATGATTGAGATGAATGGTGTCAATAAATATTATGGTTCATTTCATGCACTTAAAGATATAAATTTTAAAGTCAAAAAAGGTGAAGTTGTAGTAGTTTGCGGACCTAGCGGAAGTGGAAAGTCAACACTTATAAGGTGTATAAATAAACTTGAAGATATAGATGAAGGTGAGATAATCATTGACGGGATAAATTTAGATGATAAAAAAGTAAATGTAAATAAAGTAAGAGAAGAAGCCGGTATGGTTTTTCAACACTTCAATCTTTTTCCCCATCTTAGCATTATTGAAAATATTATGATAGCCCCCATGAAAGTTAGAAAAATCTCAAAAGAAGAAGCGGAAACTCTTGCTATGGAGTTACTTGAAAGAGTAAAGATTCCTCACCAAGCCAATAAATATCCAAATGAACTTAGCGGTGGTCAAAAGCAAAGAGTTGCCATAGCTAGAACTTTAGCAATGAAACCTAAGATCATACTCTTTGATGAGCCGACAAGTGCATTGGATCCGGAAATGATAGGTGAAGTTTTGGATGTTATGAAAGAGCTTGCAAGAGAAAACTATACCATAGTATGTGTTACCCATGAAATGGGTTTTGCAAAAGAGGTAAGCGACAGGATAGTTTTTATGGATCACGGCATTATTGTGGAAGAAGATGAGCCTCACACATTTTTTAATCATCCAAAAACAGATAGAGCAAAGCAGTTTTTAAGTGAGATACTTCACCACTAAAGAAAAGATTATCTTTTAAAAATTATCGAAAAAATAAAGAAAACAAATGATGCTACCAAGATGATGGTTGCCCCTGAACTTATATCAAAATAGTATGACAAAAAGAGTCCTATTAAGCTAAAAATAAAAGTTAGTATAGATGAGATAAACATCATTTTGTAAAGTGAAGCAGAAAATTTTTCTGCTATATATGTCGGGATACTCATAAGAGCAATAACCAAGATAAGACCAACTGCCCTTATAGTAACTATCACGCTAAAAGCTATCATGATAAGCAAAAGATAATATAGAGGTTTTACTTTGACACCTCTTAGCCTTGCAAACTCTTTATCAAAGCTAAGGGCTAACAACTCTTTATGATAAAAAGAGACTAAGATCAAAATAAGTAGATCAAACCCTGTCATGATGTAAAGATCTCTTGTTGAAACTGATATGATACTTCCAAAAAGATAACTCATCAAATCCACATTGTACCCGGGTGTTAAGTCTGTAAAAATGATGCCCAAAGCCATTCCTGCTGCCCACATAGTGCCTATGATGGGATCAATTCTTTCTTTATCTTTATATGAGACAGCAGCAATAATAATAGCAAGTAATAAAGAAAATAAAGTAGCACCAAAAAGAGGTAATAAACCAAAATATATAGCCAAACCTATACCGCCGTAGGAGCCATGAGCTATACCTCCTGCTAAAAAGACCATTCTATTTACTACAACTAGCGAGCCTACTATACCTATACAGATACTTATGAGGAAAGTTGCTACAAGGGCATGTTGCATAAAAGGAAATGAAAGCACATCAAGCATCTTTTTTTCCTTTTGAGTGAGAGTGCAAGCACATATTTTTATTTATCATAAGTTCAATAGGACATATATGCGCATCTAAGGAGCCTATATCTTGAAGTATCTTAGCTTTGTTTGTTGCCGGAGAATCATGAAGATATAGGGTTTTATTTATATATGCAACTTTGTTTGCAAAGCCTAGTACTACATTGACATCGTGGCTAACGGTGATGATACATTTATCTTTGTTTAACTCTTTTAAAGTTGTATATAAAGATATTTGACCTTTTGAATCTATACTGGCGGTTGGTTCATCAAGTATGAGAATATCAGCATCTGTCGCTAAAGCTCTAGCTATAAAGACTCTTTGCCTTTGACCTCCTGAAAGCTCTGCTACTCTTTTGTTTTGATATTTTAACACCCCGACTTTATCTAAAGCATTTTTGCAAATTTTCAAATCCTCTTTTGAAAAGCCCCAAAACTTTTTTGATAAACCCAAGCGACCTTGCAAAACTACATCTAACACTTTTATAGGAAAGTTTTTATTTATGCCGGTATCTTGAGGTACATAGCCAAATTTTAAAAAATTTTTCTCTACACTTTCACCAAAAATTTTTATACTTCCTGAAGTAGGCTTTAAGATGCCAAGAAGAAGTTTTAAAAAAGTACTTTTTCCACCACCGTTTGGTCCTATAATGGCAAAAAAATCATCTTTTTTTATATTTACATTTATATCTTGAAGTACTTTTTCTTTTTCATAAGAGAAGCTGAGGTTTTTAACTTCTATGATATAGCAATTCATTTAAGGTACATTCCAAAAGCATTAACTGCATTTTTGATACTTTTAGTCCAATTTTCTGAAAGAGGATCCAAAACAACAACTTTTGCACCGATATTTTTGGCTATAACTTCAGCACTTTTTTTTGAAAATTGAGGCTGAACAAAGATAACTTTTATATTTTTATTTTTGGCATACTTGATAAGATGTATTAATGATCTTGGAGTTGGATTTTTGCCTTCAAGCTGGATAGGTATCTGTTTGAGTTTGAATTCATCTGCAAAGTACCCCCATACGGGATGAAAAACCATAAATTCTCTATGTTTTAAATGATCTATCTTTTTATGAGCATATTTTTGCAATGATGATATCCTCTTGTCAAATTTTTTTAATCTTAAAAGATATATATCTTTATGTTTCGGATCTATTTTTATAAAAGTATTAGCGATATTTTTAGCTATAATTTTTACCAATTTTGGAGATAGCCAAATATGAGGATCTAGTGCATTTTTTTCTACTGCTTTTTTATTTTCAAGGCTATATGAGCTACTCATGGCTCTTTTTTTAATACCTTTTGAAGTATCAATTACTAACATTTTTGGACTAACTTCTTTAAATTTTGTTAGCCAATTTCTTTCAAACGGAACACCGATGGCAAAGTATATTTTAGACTTCATTAAGTGTGAAAGTTGTTTGGGCTTTGGTTCATAAGTAGCAGGTTCACTACCGGGTAGTACCATCACTTGGACATTTGCTAAATTTCCGGCAATTTGCTTGACAAAAAACTTTTGAGGTAAAATACTAACAGTTACATTGATAGCAGCTTGTAGATAAATAGTCCAAATAAATGTCACAAACAAAATTTTTTTCATAAAAATATCCAATAATTTTTGTAAAATTATATCATAATATAAGTATAGATGGTGACCCCTACGAGACTCGAACTCGTGTTACCGGCGTGAGAGGCCGGTGTCCTAACCGCTAGACGAAGGGGCCATTTTTATGAAAGTAACTTTGGTTAGGAGGTGAAATTATACTCAAAAAATGCTTAGAGATAACTTTTTAGTCTCTCAAGCCCTTTTTTCATGTGCTCTATCTCTCTGGTGTAAGCAAATCTTATATATTTTTTAGTATCATTCTCTCCAAAATCAACTCCGGGAGTTGTTGCTATATGAATATCTTGAAGAAGTTTTTTGGAAAACTCAAAAGAGTTGTCGGAATACTTTGATATATTTGTCCAAATATAAAAAGCACCTTGCGGTTTTGCATCTATATCAAAGATGGAACTTAATTCATGATAGAGATAATCTCTTCTTTGTTTAAATTTTTCTCTTGTAGCTTTTAGATACTCTTCATCAAAAGCTTCAAGTGCGGCATATTGGCTAAGTGTTGGAGCTGAGATGAAAAGATTTTGTGCTATTATCTCGGCATTTCTTATATGTTTTTTAGGAACTATGAGCCAACCGAGTCTAAGTCCGGGCATACAGTAATATTTGGAAAAACCGTTTATCACAAAAACATTTTCGCTAAATTCTAATGCCGAGTTTGCATCTTTTTCATAGGTAAGTCCGTGATAAAGTTCATCTGAGATAAAGTTGATACCGTTTTTATCACAGTACTCGATCAACTCTTTTAGATTTTTATTGCTATAAATATTGCCCGTAGGATTTGCCGGTGAAGATATCTGGAGGGCATCTATACTTTTTTTCTTTATATCTTCTACTCTTAGCTGATATTCGTTAAATTTTCCTATATTATATGAAACTGGTTTGATATTGAGCAAGTGTGCAAAATTTTTATAGCAAGGATAACCGGGGTCACTAAAACCAAGTCTCCCTTTATGCTTTAAAGCTATAGCATAAGCTACTAAAAAAGCTCCGCTGGTTCCGGGAGTCAAAAGTATCCTTGACGGATCAATGCTAACTCCGTAATTTTTTTTATATTGATGTGATATATTTTCTCTTAACGCATATAGTCCAAAACTTTCTGTATAGGAAAAAAGATCATTATCAACTGCCTTTTTTAAAGCCTCTTTGACCTTCGGTGAAGGTGAAATATCTGGCTGACCTATCTCAAAATGTATAGCATCTTGATACTTTTTGGCTTCTCGTACTATATCCATTACAATAAATGAATTCATATTTTTACAAATCATAAGGAAATTATACAATGTTTGATATGAGATTAGGATTAAGGATCTGGTGTTGAGTGCTTGGTGTTTTTAAAGATGCCCTATATTGCAGTAGTGATATAAATTTGATATAATTCAATAATTAAATTAAGAGGTAACAAAATGGTTGAATTGTATGACGGTCCTTTAAATGTAGAGGAGATACTCTCTCGTTGGTACAATACATATAAAGATAAAAATTATGGTGCTTTTATCAATTTTGTAGGCATTGTTAGAGATGAAGACGGTATTGACGGACTTAGTTTTGATATATATGAGCCTATTTTGGAGAGTTGGTTTGAAAAATGGCAAGAAAAAGCAAAGAAACAAAATGCCTATATTTTAATGGCACATTCAAAAGGCGATGTGCTAAACCATAGAACATCTTATATATCAGCTATTCTTTCGCCTAAAAGAAAAGTTTCTCTTAAAATGATAGAGGAGTTTGTAGAAGATTTTAAGGCAAATGCCCCTATATGGAAATATGACCTAAAAAATGGAAAAAGAGAGTATGCACTTGATAGAAGTACGCCCATAGAGGGAAGTGGGATACTGGCTGAATGAAAAATGAATAATTAAAAATGAAAAATGTTGGAGGGAAAATGAAAAAATTTATTGGATTTGATGAGTCTTTGAAGATACTTAAAGATAGTTTTGATGAAGAAGTTGGATGTGAACAAGTGTTCTTAAGTGAAGCTCTTGGAAGAGTTTTAGGCGAAGATATTGTTGCTAAAGACAACTCTCCTGAGTATGAAACTTCCGGTATGGATGGGTATGCTATCAAGTATGAAGATCAAAAAAAAGGTAAGATAAAGATCATCGACAAATTACCCGCAGGTACTGCAAACTCTGTAGAAGTAACAGAGGGAACTTGTATAAAGACTTTTACAGGTTCGCTTATCAGTCAAGGTGCGGACACTTTGATACCTATAGAAAATGTTGAAGTTGAAGGTGAGCAGATCATCATAAAAGAGGAAGTTCCAAAAGGTTTTAGCGTCAGGCCGGTTGGAGAAAATTATAAAAAAGGTGAAACTCTTATAAAAAAAGGTACTTTAGTAAGCTATGCTGAGATAGGAGTTATGGCAGGGTTAAATAAAGTCAAAGTGGTAGTCAAAAGAGAGCCTGTTGTTTCGGTTTTGGCTACAGGTAGCGAAATACTTGAATTAGGAGATATACAAACAAATATATCACAGATAAGAAGCACCAATCACTATACTATAGAAGCCATAACAAAAAAAGCAGGGGCTAAAACTCACAATATGGGGGTAGTCGGAGATGACTTGGATAGTATCAAGAAAGCTATACTAAATGCTCTTGAATTTAGTGATATTGTTATCACTACCGGAGGAGTAAGTGTGGGGGATTATGACTTTGTAAAAGTAGCCGTTGATTCTATAGAAGCAAAAGTGCTTATAAGTGGAGTTGTTATAAAGCCGGGTATGCACATCAAAGTTGTAAAGGTGGGTAAAAAATATATATTTGCACTTCCGGGATTTCCTTATAGTTCAGCAGTTACCACTCATCTGTATATAACTCCGTTAATAAAAAGGATGTTAGGTATGGACGACAGCTACGATATAGTATATGCCGAGATGGATGAGGATTATAAAAAAAGAAGCAAAAAAAGTGAATTTACCGCGGTCAATCTTAGATATAACAAAGATGGTTTTAAGGTAGATCTAAAAGGCAAAAAAAGCGGCACTAGTGCTATTTTAACCAATATGCTAAACGATGCCGCTTTGCTTTGGATAAATGAAAATGAAGGTTCTTTAAAAAAAGGTGATATTGCAAGAGTTATAAGAGTTTGATTTGGCGACTATAAAAACTTTTTTTATTCTATTTTTAGTTGCATATATCGGTATAGTTTTGTATTTGTACCTTACTCAAAAAAGTAAGATATTTAACTTTGATATTGTTCCAAAAAAAGAGCCGAAAGTTTTAAAAAATTGTCCAAAATGTAAAGAAGTCAAACTTAAAGTAAGAAATGGGTTTCTTGATGGAGTTTATCTTGATAACTCTTCTAAAAAACTTATCATATATTTTGGAGGCAATAGTGATGATGCAACCGACTTTATAGAAATCATTAAAGATATAAAAGGATATGATGCGGTTGCATTTAATTACAGAGGGAACGGCTTAAGCAAAGGTATTCCAAGTGAAAATGCTCTTTATAGAGATGCTTTGTCAATTTATGACAAATTTGCTAAAGATAAAGAAGTATATGTTGTTGGCAGAAGTCTTGGCAGCGGAGTTGCTACATATCTTACATCAAAAAGAGAAGTTAAAAAACTCCTTTTGATAACACCGTATGACTCTATAGAAAATGTAGCAAAAGAGAAATACCCCATATTTCCTATCTCAATACTTTTAAAATACAAATTCAATTCTAAAAATTTTATAGAAAAAGTTAAAGCCCCCATTGTAATCTTTATGGTAAAAGATGACAAAACCGTTTCAAACAAAAGAACAAACAATTTGATAAAACATATAAAAAGCAAATATACCCTTAAAATTTTTGAGCATACAACTCATGCAGATATACTTTCGGATAAAACTTTTATAAAGGAGCTAAAAACCGTGATTAGCGATTAAAACCTACATCCTAAACCCCAAACTCTAGTTTCTATTTCAAAATCCTAGGCAGTGTGATGCCGGTTTGTTTTTGATATTTACCGTTTTTATCTTTATAAGTAGTTTTACATGGCTCATCACCCTCTAAAAATAGAACTTGTGCTATACCTTCATTGGCATATATTTTAGCAGGAAGTGGAGTGGTATTGCTTATCTCTATGGTGATATGTCCTTCAAAAGCAGGTTCAAACGGTGTAACATTGACAATGATACCACATCTTGCATAAGTACTTTTTCCTAGGCATATAGCAAGTACATTATTTGGAATTCTAAAATACTCAATAGTTCTAGCAAGTGCAAAAGAGTTTGGAGGTACTATGCAAATATCTCCCACAAAATCAACTACATTTTTATCATCAAAATTTTTAGGATCTACTACTGTGGAGCTGACATTTGTAAATATTTTAAACTCATTGCCTACTCTTATATCATAACCATAGCTGCTAACACCGTAACTAACAACATTTTTACCTACCTGTTCTTCACAAAAAGGCTCTATCATTTTTTCTTTGAGCGATTTTTCTCTTATCCAATTATCAGATTTTAAGCCCAACTTCAATCCTTGTAAAATATAATTATGGTATTATAACATATTTGAAGAAATATCACAGTATAAATTTAGGAGAATTTTATGGATCAAAAAGATATAAAAGACTTGATGAGAGCTTTTGACAAGAGTGGACTTAGCAAACTAAAACTCAAAGACGGTGAATTTGAAATACTTTTTCAAAAAGGAGGAGTTTCTGAGCAAATTTCTATAGCTACACCTACGATAACCAAAGAACTTGCAACCGAAACAATCTTGCCCGTACAAGATAGCGTAGCAACTACTCCTGCTATATCAAATGAAAAAGGGGATTTTATAAAATCCCCGATGGTCGGTACTTTTTATCAAGCACCAAGTCCGGGAGCTGCACCTTTTGTCAATATCGGAGACAGCATCAAAAAAGGTTCAACGGTAGCTATTATAGAAGCTATGAAAATTATGAATGAAATAGAAGCGGAATTTGATTGTAAGATTTTGGAAATTTTAGTAAGTGACGGTGAACCTATAGAGTTTGACCAACCGCTTTTTCGTGTTGAAAAATTGTAACTAGAGATAAAATATGAAAGAGATAAAAAGAATTTTAGTAGCAAATAGAGGCGAAATAGCTCTAAGGGCTATAAGAACTATAAAAGAGATGGGGAAAGAGGCGATTGCGGTATATTCGACTGCCGATAAAGATGCCGAGTATCTAAAATTTGCCGATCTAGCTATTTGTATAGGCGGTGCAAAATCAAATGAGAGCTACTTAAATATACCTTCTATCATGGCAGCAGCTGACATAAGTGCTTGCGACGCTGTATTTCCGGGATATGGTTTTTTGAGTGAAAATCAAAATTTTGTTGAAATTTGCAAATATCATGGTATAACTTTCATAGGACCTTCAGTTGAACTTATGGTAACTATGAGCGATAAATCCAAAGCAAAAGAGGTCATGAAAAAAGCCGGAGTTCCGGTAGTACCCGGAAGTGAAGGGGCTATAAGAGATGTTGAAGATGCTAAAAAAATTGCTAGCGAGATAGGATATCCGGTTATTGTAAAAGCAAGTGCCGGAGGCGGAGGAAGAGGCATGAGGATAGTTGAGAGCGAAGAAGCTTTAGAAAATGCCGTACTATCAGCCGGAAATGAAGCTTTGAGTGCCTTTGGTGACGGTACACTTTATATGGAGAAATTTATAAGAAATCCAAGACATATAGAGGTGCAGGTTTTGGCTGATTCACATGGTAATGCTATTCATCTAGGTGAAAGAGACTGTTCATTACAACGACGACATCAAAAACTTATAGAAGAATCTCCCGCGACAATACTTAAGGAAGAAACAAGAGCAAATCTTTTAAAAACCGCAGTTAAAGCTACAAAAGCTATCGGATATGAAAATGCCGGTACATTTGAATTTTTACTTGATGATGAACAAAATTTTTATTTTATGGAAATGAATACAAGACTCCAAGTAGAACATACTGTTAGTGAAATGGTAAGCGGTATAGACATCATAGAGTGGATGATAAAGATAGCTGAAGGAAAAAAACTTTTTTCTCAAAGTGATGTGAGATTAAACGGGCACTCCATAGAGTGTAGGATCACAGCAGAAGATCCTCAGAAGTTTATACCAAGTCCCGGAAAAATTACTAAATGGATAGCTCCGGGAGGAAGAAATATACGAATAGATTCACATGTATATTGCAACTATACGGTCTCACCACATTATGATTCTATGATAGGAAAGCTTATAGTATGGGGTGAGGATAGAAGTAGAGCTATATCAAAAATGAAAACAGCATTGCAAGAGTTTAAAGTGGGCGGTATAAAAACGATTATTCCTTTCCATTATGATATGATGAACAATCCAGACTTTATAGAAAATAGGTATGATACAAATTATTTAGGATGATTTTAGGAGGTATAGTATGAAAAAATTTGCTCTTTTAATTTTTATACTATCCTCATTTTTGCAAGCTAGTTTTTTAAAATGTGAAAAAAAGGAAAATAGAATTATTTGTACATATTTTTCTGATAGATCTGATAGTTCAAATGATGTAATACTCAAATTTCACTGGATTTCTCCCAAAAGTCCTCTTGATGATAGAATAAAAGAGATAAATATCCCGCCAAATTATGGATCAGCTTATGATTATAGATTTATTCCCGGTAGAATTCACGGACATTGGACAGTAAAAGTTACCAAAAAAGATACCAATGAAAGTGTGCAAACATACTTTGATATCAATGAAAGCGATGACGAGTTTTTTAGTAATTGATCTACCTAGGTTCTCTTAAAACTTTTATATCCGCTTCTGATACGAGCTTGTCAAAATATGACTTTATGATGCTATCTTCTCTTTTATTCATAATTCTAGCGAATATTGCATTTTTGACTTTGTCAAAAGGTATGGGTTTGACATTTATTTTTCTTTTTACATAAAAAGATATAAATCCACCTTTTAAAGTAAGTATCGGAGTAAAGTTTCCCTCTTTTGTTTGTTGAAGTATATATAAAAGTTTTGGATTGAGTTGGCTTGTTTTTAACATTATATCTTTTTTTGTAATGCCTGAAACATTTAGCATAGGGTTTTTTATAAAATTTTTTAAAGTCGTTCTATCTTTTGCATCATACTCTGTAACTTCTATCATTTGCGGTATGGAGTAAATATCTATATTTTTTTGATAATACTCTTTTATCTCTTTATTTGTTGCTCTTTTTATTCTATCTGCTACTATCTTCTTATAAAGTTTTCTTTGAGCAATTTTTTTTGCCAAATCTTTTTTGTATGCATCAACATTTATACCTTTTTTTACAAGATAATTTTCAAAGTCAATGATGCTCATACCTGCATTGGAGCTTATCTTTTCTATCTCATCACTTACTTCCAAGTCAGTTGCTTGAAGTCCATATTTTTTTATCAAATTATTTTCTAGTTTCTCTCTTATGAGAGCTTCAATGGATTTTTTTATGGGTAAATTATGTTGGATAGAAAATTTTTTTATCTCGTATAAAGTTATAGGAGTATTATTGATTACCACAGAAACTCCATCAACCAAACCCGCATATAAACTAAACTTTAACAATAAAACTATAAATAGACTTTTTGCATATTTTTGTATCACTATTTTTCCTTTTTTAAAACTAGAGAGAGATTTTATCATAAATTTTGCTAAACTCTGCTAAAATTTCTAAAAGTATATATTGAGGTATATTGATGATAGTAACAAGATTTGCACCTAGTCCGACAGGATATCTTCATATCGGAGGTCTAAGGACTGCATTATATAGTTATCTTTGGGCAAAGAAAAATGAAGGAAAATTTTTACTTCGCATAGAAGATACAGACTTAAAAAGAAATTCACTTGAAGCTGCAAAAGCTATAGAAGAAGCTTTTAAATGGGTAGGCTTAAAGCAAGATGGAGAGATTTTTTATCAGTCAAAAAGAATGGACATTTATAAAGAACATATACAAAAACTTCTTGATGAAGGGAAGGCTTACTATTGTTATATGAGCAAAGATGAGCTTGATGCCTTAAGAGAAGAGCAAATGAAAGCGAAACAAAGACCTAGATATGACGGTAGATATAGAGATTTTACAGGCACACCTCCAAGCGATATAGAGCCGGTAGTGCGTATAAAAACTCCTATAAATGAAACTATAACTTTTAGTGACGGCATAAAAGGCGAGATAAGTGTCAAAACCGATGAAGTGATGGATGACTTTATTATCGCTAGAAGTGATGGAACTCCTACATACAATTTTGTAGTAACTATTGATGATCATTATATGGGTATTACTGACATTATAAGAGGAGATGATCACCTTAGCAATACTCCAAAACAGATAATTGTCTATAAAGCTTTTGGATGGGATTTGCCAAAGTTTTATCATGTTCCTATGATACTCAATCCTCAAGGCAAAAAGCTCTCCAAAAGAGATGGAGCGATGGATGTCATGGAGTATAAAAAAGAGGGATATTTGCCGGAGGTTTTGCTAAACTTTTTAGTAAGGCTTGGCTGGAGCCACGGGGATCAGGAAATTTTTACCATGGAAGAGATGCTAGAGTTTTTTGATCCAAAAGATATAAATAAATCAGCCTCAGCTTATAATGCCCAAAAACTTTTATGGCTTAATGCCGAGTTTATAAAAAATATGAGTTACGAAAGATTTGAAAAAGAGTTGATATATTTTGACTTGGATTTAAAGAGTATTGAAAAAAAAGAGATTTTGATAGATGCCCTAAGGCAGAGGGTGAAAACTCTCAAAGAGTTCTCTCAAAAAGCAAAAACTATATTGGAAAGACCGACTTCCTATGAAACAAAAGCAGTTAAGAAATTTTTAAAAGCAGATGCAAAAAAAATAGCCAAAGAATTTTTAAACTATCTAATTAATTATGATAGCAATTTGAATACTCCAAGTGATTATGATAAACTAATAGTAAGTTTTTTGGAGCAATATCAACTTAAGCTTAAAGATATAGCCCAAATTATTAGGATAGCTATAGTAGGGAGTGCGGTAAGCCCATCAATTTATGACATAATGTCCATAGTCGGAAAAGATGAGCTTGAGATAAGAATAAAAAATTTAATACAATTTATGGAGGAAAAAAATGAGTAAAACTGAATGGGAACAAAAATGTTTGGATTATCATATAGGCGGTAAAACAGGAACACTTCTAAAAAAACCTTGTGATACGGCTGAAGAGCTTTCTATGGCTTATACGCCCGGAGTTGCAATTCCATGTAAAGAGATAGAAAAAGATGTTTCTTTAGCATATAAATATACCAACAAGGGTAACTTAGTGGCTGTTGTTACAGATAGTACCGCAGTTTTAGGGCTTGGAGATATAGGTACTCTTGCAGGAAAACCTGTCATGGAAGGTAAAGGTGTTTTGTTTAAAAAATTTGCAGATGTTGATGCCGTGGATATTGAGCTAAATGTAAAAGATACAGACAAAATTGTAGAAGTTACCGCTGCTATCGCGGAAAGTTTTGGAGGAATCAATCTAGAAGATATAAAAGCTCCAAAATGTTTTGAGATAGAAGAAAAACTAAAAGAGATATGCAATATTCCAGTTTTCCATGATGATCAGCACGGAACTGCTATCATTTCAACTGCCGGTCTTATCAATGTCCTTGATATAAGTGGAAAAAAAGCAGAAGATTTGAAAGTTGTAGTTGTCGGTGCGGGAGCTGCAGGAACAGCTTGTGCCAAAATGTACCGCAATCTTGGTATCAAACATATCATTATGCTTGACTCTAAAGGTGTCATTCATAGCGGAAGAGATGATCTTAACAAATATAAACAAGAGTTTGCTATAGATACTGAAGATAGAACTCTTGAAGATGCCATGAAAGGTGCTGATATGGTACTTGGTCTTTCTGGACCGGGACTTATCTCTCAAGATATGGTAAAAAGTATGGCTCCAAATCCGATAATCTATGCTTGTGCCAATCCAACTCCTGAAATCCTACCCCCTGAAGTACATGCTGCAAGAGATGATGCTTATGTAGGAACAGGAAGAAGTGATTTTCCTAATCAAATCAATAATGTCTTAGGATTTCCTTTTATATTTAGAGGGGCATTGGATGTAAGAGCTACAAAAATTACAGAAAATATGAAAATGGCAGCGGCTAAAGCTTTGGCTGCACTTGCAAAAGAGCCTGTTCCAGACTATGTAAAAGCAGCATATCCTGATAGAGATGATCTTGAGTATGGAAAAAATTATATCATTCCTTCACCATTTGATAAAAGAATAGCTGTTTTTGAATCTTATGCTGTTGCAAAAGCTGCCATAGAAGATGGAGTATCTACTGTCAAGGATTTTGATCTTGATGCATATAAAAAAGAGCTTGAAAAGAAATTTTTAGGCTAACTTTCGAGGGTAGCAAACCTACCCTCCCACCTTTCCAAAATATCTTAAATACACCTTATTTATTTTTAAAAAACATTCATTTTTTTAAGAGATTTATTAGTTTATAGTGCTATAGTTATATTAGACTTGTTGAGGTATAAGAGCACATCACAACAAGTCTATTTTATTTTAAGGAGACTAAAATGTCTGTTAGGGACTATATAGAAAAGGTGTTGAGCCAAACTGCAAAAAACAGTCCGGGTCAAAAAGAGTTTTATCAAGCAACTGAAGAAGTATTACACTCTTTAAAACCTCTTTTAGAAAGAGATGATAGATATGATAAATACAATATTCTTGAAAGGATAGTAGTTCCTGAAAGAATTATAATATTTAGAGTAAACTGGGTTGATGATAGCGGTAAAATACAAACCAATATAGGATACAGAGTACAGTTCAATTCAGCTATAGGACCATATAAGGGAGGTTTGAGATTTCATCCGAGTGTAAATCTAGGTATTATCAAATTTTTAGGTTTTGAACAAATTTTTAAAAATTCACTTACAGGCTTAAATATAGGTGGAGGCAAAGGTGGAAGCAACTTTGATCCAAAAGGTAAAAGTGAAAATGAAGTTATGAGGTTTTGTCAAGCATTTATGATAGAACTTTCTCGCCATATTGGAGAGAGGAGAGATGTACCTGCCGGTGATATAGGAGTAGGAGGTAGAGAACTTGGATATATGTTTGGACAATATAAAAAACTCACAGGTAAATTCGAGGGAATCCTTACTGGAAAAGGTGTAAACTGGGGCGGATCTTTGGGAAGAAAAGAGGCTACAGGTTTTGGTTCAGTCTATTTTGCAGAACACGCTTTAAACAAATATGGAGATACCTTAAAAGGTAAAACTTGTGCAGTTTCGGGTTCTGGAAATGTGGCGATATATACTATCCAAAAACTTTACGATATGGATGCACTTCCTGTAACTTGTAGTGATAGTGATGGAACGATATACCATAAAGAGGGGATTGATCTTGAGCTATTAAAAGGCATAAAAGAGATAGGAAGAAAAAGATTGAGTGAATATATCAAGCTAAGACCGGATGCAAAGTATATACCGGCTTCCAAATATCCTAAAGATGGACATGCCTGTTGGCATGTGAAGTGTGATTGTGCATTTCCTAGTGCCACACAAAATGAACTTACACTTATCGATGCAAAAGCATTGGCAAAGAATGGCTGCAAACTTGTAAATGAGGGTGCAAATATGCCTACAACACCCGATGCTTATAAATACTTAAAAGAGCATAAAGTTATATTTGGACCCGCAAAAGCTGCAAATGCCGGAGGGGTTGCTACAAGTCAGCTCGAAATGAGCCAAAACGCAAGTATGGCAAACTGGTCATTTGCTGAAGTCGATGCAAAGCTTCACAAAATTATGAAAAATATATTTGACACATCTTATGAAACTGCAAAAGAGTATGGATGTGACGGTGATTTATTGGCAGGTGCTAACATAGCAGGATTTAAAAAGGTAGCTGACTCCATGATAGATCAAGGATCTGTTTAGTAAAGGTGAAGGTTGAGGAATTTTTCTTTGACCTTCATACTTCATTTATACAGTGTTCAAAAAGGTATTTGTGATCTTCGGGTAGAGCATTATAAATATTGTTTGCCAATCTTCTTATCTCCCAAAGGGCTGATTTGGAACTTCTTAGGGATAGAAAATTTTGCAGACTTCTTGCATTTACACTCCATGTAAGCTCAGTCTTATAACTTTCAGGCAGACAATATTTTGCTTTATCATTGCTTATGCCTTGAGCTAAAATCTTTCTTAAATTTTCAAGTGCTTTTATGCTCATTTCGTCAACAATTGCTACATCAGTAAAGACTAGATATTTTTTTGCTCTTTCAATGTCTTTCGGAGTAAATTCTACTTCACTTTTTAACTCTTTTAAAGTATATCTTGTAGATTTTACACTAAGACTTGCCATACGATGTCTTGCCAATTCTTGAAGTAGGGCTCTGCTGATACCTTTGATATAAAAGTTGTAGTATAAATGCTCCAAAGTTGAAGCATGTTTAAATTTATTGCCTACTCTATCTATAAGCTCTTTATCTTTTTCACCGCCACTATCACTTTTGTCAAAACTTTGCCAACATGTCCTGATAGCATTTGCACAAATTATTAAAGGGGTATGATGTAAAAGTGTTACTTGCATAATAAGTCCTATTTTTTAGGACTTATTATAGCAAAATTATCTATTGTTTAAGTTGAAGTAGTGTGTTTAGCATTTGATCTGAAGTCGTTATGGTTTTTGAGTTTGCTTGGAAACCTCTTTGTATTATTATAAGTTGAGTTAGACTTCGGCTTAGATCAACATTACTCATTTCAAGTGAACTAGCTTGGATAAAACCTCTTTTTCCGGTATTCGCTTGCCCTATGATAGGATCTCCTGAGTTTGATGTTTGGATAAATACTCCGCCACCGTCACTTTCAAGTCCTACATTGTTGGTAAAACTAGCCATTGATACTTGAGCCAAACCAAAACTTCTACCATTTGTAAAGCTTCCTATCAATGTTCCTGTTTCATCTACTCTGATACCGTTCAAATCACCGCCCGGATATCCATCTTGAGAAATTCCTGAAGTATTTGAATGAGCATCAAAACTTGTCATACCGTCAAATTGTCCGGTTGTTCCAAACTGAAGATTGATATTTTGGTTTGGAGATGAGCCGTTATTGGCTGTATAAGTAAGATTTGTCGGTGTATAAGTACTTAAAGAACCATCACTATTGAAGCTGATACTTCCCGTAACGATATTTTTAGGTGTTACACCACCATTTATATCTCCGGGTTCAGGAACTCTTATTACTATATTCCACTCTGTTCCGCCATCAGATGTGTATCCGATTTTTCTAAATTCAAATCTTACTGTATGTTTGGTTCCAAGTGAATCGTATATATCTATACTAGAAGCATGAGTTGCAGCATTTATAACTTGAGAAATTCTAGTAGTTTGTCCAGATGGTAGATTGCCTTGTAATGCACTCATGGTTGTAGTAAATTTGTTATTTGCACTTATTCCGTTAGTCTCATCTGTAATCGATGTTATTTTTATATTCATATTATGATCATCAGCAGCAGTATTAGTGTTGCTTGTACCGCTATTGCCTGTTGTATCATCATTATCATCGCCGTCATCAGCATTGAATGCATCCCCTTTAGGGTTTGCTATTTGAAATTTACCGCCTTTTAAAACAGTAACTGCTACGCCATCATTTTTATCTGAAGAACTTGCTTCTCCACCATCGTTGCTACTATCATAATCTACATTTAATCTTGCATCATGTTGCATAGCTTCTCTTAAGTCTTCTGTAGTTGTAAAAGTTCTTACATTTGCAGCGGTATTTGCAGCAGGTGTTCCTTGTATGGGTGCTGCTCCGCTTTTTACATATTGATACTTATAAGCTGT
>JALVWI010000303.1:20008-23394 GCA_027038335.1 Campylobacterales bacterium
CTATCGACAAAATTACCGTTCGCATCAAATACAAAATCACCGTTTCTTGAAAATTTGTATGTTTTGCCTCCATCAGGACTAACTACAAAAAAACCGTCTCCTTGTATAGCTAGGTCGGTATTTTTATCAGTTGTTTGAATGGAGCCTTGCTTAAATATCTTTGTAATGGAGCTTACTTGAGTTCCTAGTCCAACTTGCATAGGGTTTTTCCCTCCAAGTTCTCCCTGCGGTGCAGTTGCAATTTTTGAAGTTTGATTTAAAAGATCCGAAAAATTTACTCTGCTATATTTAAAACCCGCAGTATTAACATTGGCTATATTATTTCCCTCAACATCCATTGCTATTTGGTGTGCATTAAGACCGGAAACCCCAGCCCATAGTGATCTCATCATATCTAGATCCTTTTATAGTTTTTTAGTTTTTGTATGAATTGATAAGCAAATTTCATTCCAATTTATGATCGATATCTCAACTAAAAATCCTAAGATATAAATCATCATCTTTTCATATTTATAGCTTTTTGTATCATTTGATCACTTGTAGTTATGCTTTTTGCATTTGCATCAAATGCTTTTTGCATTATGATAAGTTCAGTCATAGCTGTACTTAACTGAACATTGCTACTTTCAAGTTTGTGAGTGATTATCTTGCTATCATTGACAGCTATTCCATCTTTTGTATAAAAGGTTGCTTCTCCACTATTGGAGGTAGCTTTGAACATAGTATCATTTATCTTTTGAAGTCCACCTTCGTTCCTAAAATGAAATATAGCGATTTTCCCTACAGAAGTGCTTTCTCCATTGGAAAAGTTTGCCATAATATTTCCATCTGGAGCTATTTGATATCCTTTTAATATTCCCTCAGCTTTACCATCATTACTTATCTTTTTTGCCTCATGTCCTAAGCCTTTAATGGCAGTCATACCATCGTATCCACTATTTGGTATTTTAGGATTTAAAGGGGTACCTAGATCAATATTTATAGTAACACCGTCGTTAGATAATTGTGGAACATTTGCTTCAAGTAAAGCCCCGGTTCCATCAAAAGTTAATGAGCCGGTTTTTTTATCCAATATTTTATAAACTGTGCTATCATTTGGATATGTAACATATTTGGATGGTTCATAATTAACACCTTCTTCTTTAGTTCCTATGTCTTTTAGTATCTTAAAATCTGCCTGCCATAAAGTTTTTCCAAGAAGCTCTGGAAACTGTTTTGTAAAAGTCATATCAAGTATATTTTTACTGCCGTCATTGTTGATAAGAGAAGCTGTAAAGTGCTCTGAGCTTTTTGCTACTTCTTTTCCTGTTGCATGATCTATCTTTGATCCAACTTCAGTATTTAAATTGCCTCCAAAAGTTATATGACTAGTAGGAACAGGTGGAAGATATAAAAAATTTGGTAAATTGATCTTGCTTTGTTTGTCCACACTGTTCAAATTGGTGTCACTAGATAAATCCAAAGTATATACTTTTGGATCTTCTAAGCCTTTAGAGGTATATTTTTGACCAAACTCTTTTATCTTGGCGGGTGGTAACTGAATTGGTTTTATAGAAGTATTGGATGTACCAAGAAGATATTCTCCTTCTTCATTTGTAAGATCACCATTAGCATCTATCTTAAATGCTCCATATTTTGAATAATAATTATACTCTTTGCCTTTAAAAGCATACCATCCATTTCCAGCTATTGCAGTATCAAATCCATTATCGCTATCTATCAGTTGCCCTTGCTTTAAATCTAAAGCAGATCCTTCTGTGCTGCTTCCAAGTCCGACATCATCCATTGTGGGTGTAAAATCTGTAGCACTTAATATTTGAGAAAAGTTATCTTCAAACTCCGGTAAATTCTCTTTGAAACCGATTGTATTTTCGTTGGCGATATTATTTGCCCATGTGTCTATGCCAAATTGGTGTGTTTTTATGCCACTGACACCGTTATAAAAAGATCTATTCATCCTTTTTCTCTTTTACTCTGATATTTCTTTTATTTTGCCAAGAGGAAAGTAGCTATTGCCAAGTTTTAAAAGTGCATTACCGTTGTCAAATTTTACCGATTCTATTGGAAATGTTCCATAGGTTGTACTATAACTTCCACTATTTCCGTCAGTATAGTTTGCACTTATGCTATATTCACCCTCTGCTACTCTTTTGCCATTATTATTTGTACCATCCCAAGCAAAGTTTAGTACTCCTCCTTTTTGAGGTTTTAAAGTTAATGTTTTAACCACATTGCCGTTTTTATCTTTTATATTTACACTTCCGCTTTGGATATCGTGTTTAAAATATAGATCAAAACTTGGTTTGCTATCTTTTGAAACAAGTATAGTATCTTTTCCTAAGCTTGCCATCTTTCCGATAGCCCCAACTATACCCAAATTTGCACTTACGCTCAGCTGACTTGTAAGTTTTTCAAGAGCTTTTTTTGTATTATCAGATGATTCTAGTGTCGCAAGTTGTGAAGTTTGAGTTAGCATTTTTTCAGTATCCATAGGACTAGTTGGATCTTGATACTTAAGTTCTGTTAAGAGTAGTTTCATAAAGTCATCTTTCCCTAAGATACCTTTTGGATTTGTTGCTATATTACTACTGCTAAGTTTAGTTTTTACTCCGGTATTTATTGTATTTGAAACCATTTTTTATCCTTCTATATGTATTGCGGCATAGTTATTGTAACTGTTTGATTTTCATTATTTTCATTTTCTAATGTTTCTACTACCTCTAGTTCTTCTTCTCTTTTTCTTTGACTATTTTGTTGGTTGTTTTTATTGTTTTGGTTTGCATTGAAGTTCATGTTTAGATTGGTAAAACCCATATTTACTAGAGCATTTTTAAATTCTGTTTGGTTTTGTGTAAAAAGAGCCATAGTATTTGTATTGGAGTTTATATTTATCTGTAGAGTGTTCCCCCTACTGACGAGATTGACATTTACTTCACCCAAATCTTTTGGTGATAATGTCATCTTAACTCTCATGATAGGTGGCTTGTAGTTAGCAATTTGTTCTTTCAAATCATTTGCAAAATTATTTAAACTCTCTTTGATATTTATTTGTTTTGTATTATTTGGAGTTATAAAAGTATGTTTTGTAGGAGAAATATTTTCTTGAAGTTTAGTGTCGATATTTGATATATTATTTGAGGGTTTAGTGATTTTTTTATTATTTTTTATATCTATAGTGTCATTTGCACTGATATCAGTGTGTTTATTTTTTTTATGTACTTCGTGTTTTATATCATTGACTATTTTGGTATAAGTTTTACTTCTTTGAAAAGATGATACTCTTTTTATCTCATTTTCTCTAGTTGATTTTATTTTTTTATGTTGTTTCAAATTTGTATCATTTGAATTTTTTTGAAAATGTTGATATTTTGTTTTTTTAGTAATCG
>JALVWI010000304.1 GCA_027038335.1 Campylobacterales bacterium
GATGATACTCTTCAGCTCTATAAAATTTATCAAGTGGCTTTATCTCTGTAGTTATCTTTCCAAAACCGGCTTTTGTAAGCAATCTTTGATACTCTGCTTTGGTTTTCAGTGCTATCTCTTTTTGCTTGTCTGTTGTATAGTATATCGCACTTCTATAATTATTGCCTATATCATTGCCTTGCCTATTGCCTTGAGTGGGATCATGAAGTTCCCAAAAACTTTTTATCAAATCCTCTGTAGAAATAACACTATCATCATAAGTAACTTCAACCGACTCGGTATAATTTACTACTCCTTTAGGAGTTTTATATCGATAACTTAAAACTTTATCATAGTTTGGATCAGGATAATTACCTCCCGCATACCCGCTAACAGCATTCAAAACTCCATGCATCCCCTCAAAATGCTTCTCCACTCCCCAAAAACAACCTGCTGAAAATACTATCTTTTGCTCACTTGCTATCATCATTGTCAAAACTCCTACAAATATCAGTATAATTTTCTTCACTATTTATATCCTTATATTATTTTAAGCTGATAAATTTTACACTACTTACAAGAAAAATATTCTTAAATGATTATAGGGGATAAAATATGAAAAAATTTTTAAAAGAATTATATGGTACGGGAATGTTGTTTTTTTATTTTTTAAAATGGCCATATTTACTTGTTTTTGGGTATCTGTATATATTTAAAAATTTTAGAGACAATTATATACTTGATATATTATGGTTGTATTGTTTGTTTTTAATAATAAAAGATTTTATATACTATTTTAGATACGGCAACAGATGTAAAAAAGATAAAAATAAATAATTTTATAGAAAGTTGTTACTTTTTCATAGCAAACTTAACCAAAGCACTTCCCCAAGTAAGTCCACCGCCGAAAGTATCTAACAGCATAAGGTCACCATATTTTAGGTTACCGTTTTCATAGGCATCATTTATAGCCATAGGAATAGAAGCCGAGGAAGTATTCCCATACTTTGCAACAGTTAAAACAGTTCTTTCTTTTGGAAAATCAAGTTTATTTCTTACATATTCTATAATACGATAATTTGCCTGATGAGGAATAAATCTATCCACATCATCTGAAGTTAGATGATTTCTTTTTAATATTTCTATAACATCTTCAGTCAATGTTTTAACAGCTATTTTAAAAGTTTCATTTCCTGCCATTTTCATAAAATGCATCTCATTTTTAAGTGTCTCTTCATTTGTGGGATACCTTGAACCGCCTCCCGGTGTTATCAAAAGATCAGCATATTTGCCATCTGACGAAGCCATCACATCCATGATAGCTTCCTCTTTATTTTCTGTAGCACTTATGAGAGCTGCTCCTGCTCCATCACCAAAAATAACACAAGTAGTTCTATCATGATAATTTGTGATACTGCTTAACTTTTCAGCTCCTATCACTAAAACATTTTTTTTCAAACCTGATTCTATAAAAGACTTGGCAATAGATAAAGAGTAAACAAAACCGCTACATGCCGCACTAATATCAAAAGCCATTACATTTGTTATGCCTAATTTATCAGCTACTAAGCAAGCAGTTGAAGGCATGCAAAAATAATCAGGACTAATTGTTGCTAAAATAATAGCATCTATCTCATTTTTATCAATTTTTGCCCTTTTGATGGCGATTTTAGCAGCCTTATATGCCAAATCACTTGTAGCCTCATCTTTATCAGCTATATGTCTTATCTCAATGCCTGTTCTTTTTTTTATCCATTCATCACTCGTATCAACCATTTTTTCTAAGTCTTGATTGGTAAGTATATTTTTTGGCACATACGCACCTATGGATTTTAAAGAAGCAAACATTTCATTCCTTTTGCGAACTAATATCATCCTTTAGTTCTTTTAAAATTTCTTCTATATCTTTATTGATATTGGAATTGGAAAAATTTATTGCCTGAAATATCGCATTTTTCACTGCTTTAGCATTACTTTTTCCATGGCTTATTATAGCACATCCGTTAATTCCCATCAAAGGTGCTCCACCATATTCAGCATAATCAACCTGTTTTTTAAGGATTTTAAACACTTTTCTCATAAGTATTGCACCGGTTATCGCTAATGGGGATTTTCTGACATTTTTTTTGATAATTTTTGAGATTGAGTCCGCCACACCCTCACTTGTTTTTAAAAGTATATTTCCGACAAATCCATCACAAACTACCACATCAACACTACCGTCGAATATATTATTACCCTCTATATTACCTACAAAAGAGGGCAAATTTTTAAGCATTTTATATGCCTCTTTCGTAATTTCGTTACCTTTTGATGTCTCTTCACCATTAGAAAGAAGTCCAACCTTAGGATAAGATATACCCAATACATCTCTTACATAAGCTTCACCCATTACACCGAACTCAAAAAGATGTAAAGCCTTTGAATCAACATTTGCACCGACATCCAAAACTAAAGAATATTTACCGCTTGTAGCTGTCGGCATCAATGTAGCTATAGCAGGTCTTGATACTCCTTTGATACGCCCTATTCTAAGAGTTGCTAAACTCATAGTAGCACCACTATGTCCGGCTGAGACTACTGCATTAGCTTGTTTATTTCTGACAAGTTCAACAGCTTTATAGATAGAACTCTCTTTTCGTTTAAGTGCATCGGTTGCAGCATCTGTCATCTCTATCACATCATCAGCTTCTATTATCTCTATGCTATCTTTAAATTTCAGAGGTACTTGAGAAGAAATAACATCTTTTTTTCCAACAAGTAGAGCTTTAAACTCTCTTTCGTTTAAAGCCTGAAGTGTTCCTTCAATGATAGGAGCAGAGCCATAATCTCCGCCCATTGCATCGATAGCTATAATTTGCATTAGTTACTTTTGTATTCGCCGGTTGTTTTATTTACTCTGTGAGGCATTCTCCAAGTACCGTCACTATCTTTAACAGGTCTTGGTAAGGTAAGTTTATAGTGTGTTCTTCTTTTTGCACCTTGCGTCTTACTGACTCTCCTCTTTGGTACTGCCATTTTATCTCCTTAATTTTTATATTTTAGCTTATTTCTCTTTTAGCAAAGAAAAAATTGATCTCTATATTTGCATTTTCTAAACTATCACTTCCATGTACCGCATTTGCGTCAATACTCTCAGCAAAATCAGCTCTGATAGTTCCTTTTTCTGCTTCTTTTGGATTGGTTGCACCCATTAGCTTTCTATTTTTGCTAACAGCATCTTCACCTTCAAGCACCATAACTACAACAGGTCCACTTGTCATAAATTCTACTAATTCACCAAAAAAAGGTCTTTCTCTATGAACAGCATAAAAGTTCTGAGCATCTTTTTTACTAAGTTCTAGTTTTTTCATAGCAGCAATTCTCAAGCCGTTACTTTCAAATCTATCTACTATCTTTCCGATAACACCTTTTTTTACTGCATCAGGTTTTATGATGGATAATGTTTGTTCCATTTTATTTTCTCCATTTATATAATTAAATAACTTTAAAACAAAAAGCCGATAATTATATCATAATTTTTTTTAAAAATGGGATAATATCAAAATTTAACTATGAAAAAGTTTAAACGATAGAAGTATATGCGATAGTTAGCAAGAGAGCAGAAAAACATAAGACTATGTTTTTCTGCAATATATTTTATTATTCAACTACAGGAGTACCGACTTCTCCTCTATCTTCTTTACAAGTCTGTCCATCTTTACATTCATCCCAAACTATACAGCCTTCAGTCGGACAAGCTTCAGCACAAGCCGGTGCATCATTATGACCTACACACTCTACACATTTATCAGCATATACATAGTATATTTCTTCTCCTGTTGGATTATCCTCATCATCAACAATAGCTTCAACAGGACACTCATCAATACAAGCACCGCAACTAATACATATATCAGTAATTTTTACTGCCATCTTCTCTCCTTTAAAAATTTTAGAAAACTATATCAAATTTAAAATAAAACAGATATTAAATCTGCAAATACTCTTTAATATTATCTACCTTATCAGTTTTTTCCCAAGTAAACTCAGGAAGTTCTCTTCCAAAATGTCCATAACTTGCTGTTTTGGAATATATCGGTCTTAGTAAATCAAGCTCTTCAATGATACCTTTCGGAGTAAGAGCAAAAACTTCTCTAATGCAACTTTCTAGTTTTTCATCGTTAACTTTTGAAGTTCCTTCTGTGTTTACCATAATAGAAACCGGTTCTACCACACCTATGGCATAAGCTAACTGAATAGTAGCTTTCTCGCAAACTCCACTGGCTACAAGGTTTTTAGCTATATATCTTGCCATATATGCCGCACTTCTATCCACTTTGGTTGGATCTTTACCGCTAAATGCACCTCCTCCATGAGGACAATATCCACCATAAGTATCAACTATGATCTTTCTTCCGGTAAGCCCCGCATCTCCTTGAGGACCTCCTATGACAAATCTTCCTGTAGGATTGATATGGTATTTTATATTATCACAATCAATATCTTTAGGTAGTATCGGAAGAACTATCTCCTCAATAACCGCATCTTTTAGTTTAGTATAAGGAACATCCGGTGAATGTTGAGTGGATATAACTATAGTATCTATAGCTTTTGGTTTATCGTTTTCATATCTTATACTTACTTGAGCTTTTCCATCCGGTCTTAAAAACGGTAAAACTCCACTTTTTCTTTTTTCAGCCAAGCCAAGGGTCAATTTATGAGCAAGATATATAGGAAGAGGCATCAATGTGTCAGTCTCTTTACACGCATATCCAAACATAAGCCCTTGATCTCCTGCACCTATCTCACCGTCAGCTTGATCAACTCCTTGATTGATATCGGGGCTTTGTTCACCTACACCGTTTAATACACCCGCACTTCTATAATCAAATCCGAAGTTAGCATCAGTGTATCCTATATTTCTTATCACTTCTCTAGCGATCTCTTGCATGGGAGCATAAGCAGTAGTTTTGATCTCTCCTGCTATTATGCAATATCCGTTTGATAAAAGAGTTTCACAAGCAACTCTTGCTTTTTTATCTCTTGCAATAATATAATCAAGCACTGCATCACTTATCTGATCTGCCATCTTATCAGGATGACCTTCGGTTACCGATTCGCTTGTAAATAAAAAATTCTTAGCCATTCACTTTCCTATCTTAGTATTTTATTATTTGTCATTATACCAAAAATTATTTAAATTTACTTCTTTGATAGATTTAAAAAGTATTCTAAAAACTTGTTTAATATTGTTATGATACAATTTTAATGTTGATAAATTTTATCAACTAACTTTACACACTGAGGAGAAAAAATGATAGTAACCAATAAAGCACCAAATTTTACCGCCACTGCGGTTTTGGGAAATAATGAGATAGTAGATGACTTTAACCTATACGAAAATTTTGGAGAAAAAGGTACAGTAGTATTTTTTTATCCACTGGATTTTACTTTTGTATGCCCTTCTGAGATCATAGCTTTTGATCATAGACTTGATGAATTTACAAGTAGAGGTATAAATGTCATAGGAGTTTCCATAGATTCTCAATTTTCACACTTTGCTTGGAAAAATACTCCGGTTGAAGAGGGCGGTATAGGTCAAGTAAGATATCCTTTGGTAGCTGACTTAAATAAACAAATAGCAAGAGATTTTGATGTGCTTTTAAATGAAAGCGTAGCTCTAAGAGGCTCTTTTTTGATCGATACTGACGGTACTGTAAGACATGCTGTTATCAACGACTTACCACTTGGAAGAAATATAGATGAAATGCTAAGAATGGTAGATGCTATGCTCTTTACCAATGAATACGGTGAAGTTTGTCCTGCAGGCTGGCACAAAGGCGAAGATGGAATGAAGCCTTCTACTGATGGAGTTGCCAAATATCTTGAAAAACACGCTAAAGAGTTATAAAAATGGACTGAAGGATAAAGAGCTTAGCTCTTTCCTTCTACCCTCAACCTATTTTTATCTTTTGAGCAAGTTGCTCCGGCAGTAGTCCTAAGCTTTTTTCTACTTCTTTGATACTTCCGTGCTCAATAAATATATCATCATATTCAAAACTTTCAAGTTCTACATCTTTTATATCTTTATCGTTTAAAAACTCTAAAATTGCTGTGTAAATTCCGCCTATTTTTACAC
>JALVWI010000305.1 GCA_027038335.1 Campylobacterales bacterium
GATAAATACTCCTCTATCTTTTAAAATTTTATAAAACATTTTAACACTATTGAAATAATTTTTTTCAGGATGTCTTTTTTGAAATAACTCTTTCATCTGCTTATACTTTTTGGATAGGATAAAACCTCCTGAAGCCCAGTCGAAAAAGACCCCCCTAAAACCTTTTGTTTTAATATTTGAAATTAAGTCGTCAACCCTAGCTTTTAAAAGAGCATCATTACCGTAGTCATAATAATAATCTCTACACCAATCATACCCCTCTTCTTGACAATGCAAAAATGGTCCCTCAGGGTTTAAAAGCATACTCTCTTTATGTTTGTAGAGCCATTTGACAAATTTTCTATTTTGTCCGCTTGTATAGTAGTAAAACGCAGGCATCCAATCATATCCTATATCTCTTTTGATAAGAAGTGCTCCTGTTTTTTTTAAAATTTCATAATTTTTATTTGGGTCATCAACTCCTCCAAGTTCAGCTATCTCAAACTTTTTAGCCCAATCCATCTCATCTTTTTCAAATATAGAGGCAAGAGTATATCCTCCTTTTTTTGTAGAAATTTTAAAATGTTTACCCCTTTGGATGATATAAGTTAAATAGTTTGATTTTTTTTCTATATGGGATTTTACTTCAACGGCTAGCAAAGATATCGGCAACAATATGATAAATAAAATTTTTAATTTTTTCATAGGCAACTCTTTAAGTTTGAAAATCTCTCAATAAACGGATGATTTTTTTTCTTGTATTTCCCAATCTTACAAAAGATAGAAAATAAGCCATATCTTTTTTGACACTATTTGAAAAATATTTTATAAGAGGTTGATCTATAAGTTCATAAGGGTGGATATATAAGATAGGTTTAAAGCCGTTTTTCAATAATCTTTTAGTAAGCATATAGATAACAAAATAGGGTAAAACTCTTGTATAAAATCCACCGCTAAACGCAATAATATTTTTTGGTATCGGTATTTCTGTGATGATGCCGTTTTGAGTATATATTTCAAACGGTTTTTTTCTATCTATCTCATTTCCGTACATATAAGTCTTGAAAGGAAAATATGAAGAAGAGAAGAGATACCCTTTTTCTATAAGCATTTCATAATATCTTTTTTCAAAAGGTAAACTCCAGCTAGGACTTCTATACCCTTTTACCTCTTTTGAGGTTATATCTTCTATAAGTTTTTTACTATATTCTATCTCTTGTGCCCATTTTTTAAAACTTAATTTATATACTAAAGTATGTGTTAAACTGTGGGAAGCTATCTCTATATTGTTAGAGGCAATTTTTTTTATGATATTTGGATATTTTTTTGCAAAGCTTCCCAGCACAAAAGCACATCCTCTATTTTTATTAAATTCTATCCATTTATCTATAAGTGCTTCATAATTGATGTGAAGTTGATTTTTTAATGTTATACCAAAATTTGCATCTTCAATTTGTTCTATATCTATAGTTGACCAAATTTTACTCTCTTTGTAACTATTTGGTAAATACATTTTTCAATCCTTTATCAATATAAAGCATATACAATAGATATAAAATAGAGGGCAAAATATATAAAAATTGCAATATAAAAGTAGCTGCTATAATATTTTCTTTTGAAATCCCTTTGGGGGTAAGAGCAAGTATAAAAACAGCTTGAAATGTACCTATCCCTCCCGGTGTTATCGGCAAAGCGGTAACCGCAAAAGCTATCATTGAGATAGCAAATATTTTCATAAAACTTATATCTATCAAAACACCGTATTTGAAAAATACAACATTTGTCAATACATATATACACCATATAATAAAAGATATAAAAAGCAATTTAAATATATGAATATCTGATAAGTGAAAATATATCTCTTTGATAAATAGATATACATAAATTTTTACTTTTCTAAATTTTATTTTTTTTACAATTTTTTTCAACAATAGATAATGATTTTTTAACAATACAATCGATACCGCTCCTATAAAAATGATAAGCACGGCAATGATATAGTAGCTATCATTGGATATAAAAATATAACTAGAGACAATAAGCAATAAACTTAAACTAACAATATCACTAAATCTTTCAAATATGATAGCTGAAAATATCCTCCTTTTTTTTATATTCTCTTTTTTATAAATGTAAAATATTTTTGATATTTCTCCCATTTTAGCGGGTATAAAACTATTTGCTACTAATGATAGCATAGAAGCTTCCAAGGCTGTTTTATAGTTGCACTTTTTGTGGCATAAATAATATAGCCTATAAGCTACAAAGATATCTCCGATAAAAACTACAAGAAATGTAATACAAATCCCGTAAAAATTGTATTGTTTGATGCTGTATAAAATTTTATCTAGTTTTACATCATGAAATATATAGTAAAAAATTGCTATAAATACAATGGCTTTTAGTATAAACGGTAAAATTTTTTTCATAAGTCTGCCAAATATTTTGTAAGTTTAGGTCCTATAATATCGGTAATAAAAAGAGGTAATTTTCGGTAAATTTTAGAAGCTAATTTATATGTTTCATAAATATTGCTCTCTTTTGGTTTTATTATGTCTATTTTGATAGGTTTGGCTCCAAAATTTGATTTGAATTGATAAGTCCCCCCTTTGTACGGAGATCTTCCAAAGTCAAATATCTCTGTGTTACACTCTTTTGTCATATATTTTATAACTTTATGGTATATAGCATATCCTGCCAAATCTTTTGTAAAACTCTCTTCTACTCCTCCCCATCCGTACCATGAAATCCTTTCATCTTGCAAAATAAGCATAGTAGCGGCGGGAATATCATCTTTGTATAAAACAAATAGATAAAAATCTTTTTGGAAAATTTTATAAAGGTTTATAAATAAATCTTTAGGCAAAAGAGGTGTACCATGTCTTTTGTAAGTTTGTTTTAATATATTGTAAAAATTATCTAAATGTTTTACTCCCATTTCCAATCTGTAAGGATTTTTTAGTGATTTTCTAACATATCCTCTTGTTCTACTTTTGTAGTGATCTATAATATCTTTTTCCTTGTTTATAAGGAGTCTCATTGTAACGGGATCATTTTTTTTAAAATTATTGTAAGAAAAATTTAAAGTTTTTATCAAAAAATCACTCTCTTTGCAAAGAGATAGCAACTCTTTAATATTGTGGCTTTGTTTGTCGGTATAGCTAAGTAGAGGAAGATATGAAAGTGTTTTTGAAAAAGTCAAAGAGGGTACTATCAAAAAATCCATATAGCTATGATAGTCGTAAGTTTTTATCAACGCCTCTTTAAAAAGTGCTACAAAATTACCGCTAAAACATTTATTTGCATCTATTTGCATTTTTGCAAGCCTCATCTCTTATGATTTTGGTAAGAATTTTGTTGTGATTTTTGACTTTAATATAAAGGATGATGCTTATCAAATTCACAAGAGCCAAAGTTATATAAACTATCAAATCAGTTCCGCTTTTTATGGAAAATAGATGAGCTATTTTATCTGCCGCACTAGGAAATATTATGAAAAATAGTACTATAAAGTATCCCAACAAGATAGATAATTTTTGAATTATTTTCCATTTTGAAGAAAACGCAAATAAAATAAAACTAAGTGTTAAAACAGATATAAGAAAAATTTTAATAAAAATCATTTTGAAATACTTCCTATAAGATAATCGATAACTATATTGATACTATTCCACATAGATTGTCCTTTTTGTAGTGAATAATCAGTATATCTTATATGACAAGGCATTTCGGTATATTTCATACCGAGTGATTTGATGATATTTATGATTTCGGATGCATGAGCCATTCTATTTTGTGTTATCTCAAAATTTGGAAACTTTTTTATATTGATAGCTCTAAAGCCGTTATGTGAGTCTGTTAGCCAAATACCTGTCGTAATCCAAGTAAAAAATCTTGAAAGTTTCAAGAGATACTTTTTCCCCATAGGCATATTTTCAGTCGTTCCTAAAAATCTTGAACCTAAAACTATATCAACATCGCCTTTATCAAGTCTTTGTACAAAAGGCTCTATATCGTCCGGATTGTGCTGTCCGTCTGAGTCAAATGTAACAACATAACTACAACCAAGCTCTTTTGCATACTCTATACCTGTTTGAAGTGCCGCTCCTTGACCTAGATTTATCGAGTGTTTTAAAAGATATATATCTTTTATGCAAGCCTTTTTATAGCTATTGTCTATAGAACTATCATCAACAACTATGATTGAGCAGCTAGGATATTTTTCTTTTAATTCAAGCAGTATATTTTCTATAACCGCTTCCTCATTATATAGAGGTATGACTACGGCTGTTTTTTTGGATAACTCTTCTGTCATTAATATTTCCTAACTATTTAGTATGAACTCTACTATCTTATCAGCATCCTCTAAAGAGACAAGCTCATGCGTAGGCAGAAAGCTACACTTTTTTATCAAATTTTCCGCAACTTCCAGCTTTATGCCTCTTTTTTTTACGGCATCTTCATAAACACATTCACACTCATCCATATATGAAAAACTATGTAAGTGTACTCTTTTTTTGATGGGCAATCTCAAATAATCTCTACCTTTCGGTATATCAAATATTAAATTTGGAGGTAGCAGACATAGATACAAGTCAGATACTTTTCTGCGATGTTTACTATTGTAATTGTAGATACTATTTGACATCCAGTTTTTCCTCAAATCACTAACTTTTTTGGGTTCAATCTTTGTAATATTTTGTTTTTTAGGAATATTTTTACCATATTTTAAAAAATATTTATAAAAAATAGTTTTAGTATAATCTTTTATAAAGCATTTATCTAAAGGTAATGAATCATAATGTTTTTTATCTATGCATCCGTCAAGTACGCTACCTCTATTTGTAGAGATGAGTTTATAGTGATCAAAACTATAAACGGCATAGTCAGAATTTTGTTTATATTTAGGTAGTGATTGGGTTAAATCTTCTATAACGGTTAAAAAAGGATACAATCTTTTATAATCTCTTATTTCAGCATTAAAAAGAGAAGTTGGCATAAGTGCTATCTTTTTCCCCTCATATATATTTAGTACATTTTCTAAATCTTTTAAATTAAAATCTAAATTTTCATCCAAATCGATAAAATTGTACTCTATATCTCTTAATTTTATAGCTTTTAATAAATTTTTAGAAATACAGCTTGATACTAAAATAACATCTACATTTAAAATACCTATTAAAAAGTATAAAGCTTCCTCCTCCTTGCAAAAATATAGGTAGCTTTGATCATACTGACCTAAAAAATTAGAAGTGATACTAGGATACATCGGAGGCAACATTTCACTCCCTTAAATTAAAATATCCCCTATTTATAAACATTTTATCATAAAGTCAGTTATATAATGATAAAATTTAAATAAATTTTCACTATTAGGGGTAAAAATATGAAAGAGTATAGAAAAGGTGAAAAGATTTTTGACAAAGTTTACCCGCTTCTTACAGCTTTTTATCTTTTTTTAAAAATTCTACCGGAATTTGTTAGTAGATTTTTGTGGTCTATAAGTAGAGAGATACCGGGATATTTAGGGATAGGTTTAAGATATGTGCTTTTAAAAAGACTTGCTAAAGAGTGCGGTAAAAATGTATCTGTTATGTCTTCGGTATATCTGCATATAGGAAAAAATTTAAAGATAGGCAGTCATATATCTATAAGAGAAGATTGTTATATAGACGGAGATAATTTAGAAATAGGAGATAATGTGATGATTTCTCACTCCTCCTCTATCATTACCGGAAGTCACTATTATGACAAAAATAAACCTATGAGAGATACACTCAAAGATACTCCCGTAAAGATAGGAGATAATGTTTGGATAGGTTCAGGAGCAAGAATCATAGGTGAAACAACTATAGGAGATGATGTTATCATAGCAGCCAATGCTGTTGTGATCAAACCTATTCCTTCAAATGTGGTAGTTGCTGGTGTTCCTGCCATCATAGTTAGGCGTTTAGATGAAGATAAAGCAAATGAATATAAAAATCAATAACCAAATAGATAAAGATATTTGGAATAATTTAGTAGAGAGAAAAATATTTTTTAGATTTGAGTGGTTTTATATCATACAAGAGAGTTATCGTCTTGA
>JALVWI010000306.1 GCA_027038335.1 Campylobacterales bacterium
TAAATGTTACGAAAGGTAAAGCAATCTCTTTTGCTGTATTGACATTGAAAATCAAAGCAACTACTATAAGCCTTAGATACATAACAGCCGTAGAAATGATAATAGCTCCGTTTATAACCGGATTGTAGCCGAGTTGTTTAGCTTTTCGTGCTAGAACTACAGTAGTAGCAGTTGATGAATAAACACCACCTATAAGTCCTGTTAAAAAGTACCCTTTTGAAGGAAAAAAGTACTTTTGAGCTATATATCCTCCATAACTTATAGCTGAAACTACAACTACAACTAGCCATATTTTAAAAGGAGATATAGGTATATAAGGTATCACATTTTTATTTGGCAAAAGGGGGAGTATCACAGCTGAGAGAAGCACCATTTTTCCAAAAGTTTCAAACTCTTTTTTATTTACATAATTACTAAAATTTTGAATACCTACTTTTGCATTTAGTATAAAAATAACTAAAACAAAAACCAAAGAAGTCATCCAGATGGGATTGTTTATACTAATAGGTCCAAAGCTATAAACTATAAGCAAAACAAGATAAAGTATGATACTTTGTTTACTTTTTAAAAGCCTTTGATAATAAAAAAGAGTATATAAAACACTTAAAGATGCTAAAACCATTAGATAAGCATTTAAACTGATATGATAAAATAAAAATCCCAACATTCCGACAAAAGTAAAAGTCCTTGCACTTCCAAAAAAGTAATTGGATGAATTTTCATGAAAATGCAACTTATAAGTTTTTACTTCAAGTCCTATCAAAAAACTAAAAACGATAGTTATCACAAAATCTATCAAACTTTTTTCTATATGCATCTTAACCTCTTGGTTTGATTATACTTTATCATAGCATAATTATGGAAAAATAAGCCCTTGTTTATAGCAATTTTCACTAAACTTACATATAACTTCCGGTTTATATACCAGTAAATCCTCTTTTTTATCTGGATAATCCATCTGCGATAAAAAATGTTTTATACAGTTTATCCTTGCCTCTTTTTTTTCATCACTGTGTACCACTTGCCATGGAGCAAAATCAAATGATGTTTTATCAAACATTTTATTTCTAGCTTTTGAGTATGCGTTCCAATACTTTTGTGCTTGCATATCTATAGGGCTTATTTTCCACTGTTTTAGAGGATCTTTTTTTCTAGCTTCAAGTCTTCTTTTTTGCTCATCTTTACTAATATCAAGATAATATTTTATAAAAATAATACCCGAATGTACTAACAAATGCTCAAAACTCTCAACTTCTTGCATAAAGCTTTGATACTCTTTCTTTGTGCAAAATCCCATCACCTTTTCAACTCCGGCTCTATTGTACCAACTTCGGTTAAAAAAGACTATCTCTCCTGCTTTTGGAAGATATGGAACATATCTTTGAAAATACCACGACTTTTTATCAGCATCACTTGGTTTGCCAAGAGCGACCACCCTAGCCTCTCTTGGACTTAAATGCTCAACAAATCTCTTTATCGTTCCATCTTTTCCGGCTGTATCTCTTCCTTCAAAGACAATACAAACTTTTAAGCCTTTTTTTATCACCTCTTTTTGAAACTTTACAAGTTCAACTTGTAAATTATAAAGCTCTTTTTTATACTCTTTCTTTTTCATCTAAAAATCCTTTGGATTAAGCGACCAGAGACCAGAAGCTCTAAGCACTTGACTCTAGGCTTATTTTCATTGTTGTTTGTGTTTTTGAAACATGAGAGTTTCATTATATCACTTCCCTACCATATCTTTTTTTGTAAAATTTTATAACAGCCATTTTTACAACATCATTAAACATAAACCATATAGTAACATATCCCCATAAGAAAAGTGCCCATTGCCAGTTGATGCGAGGTATAAGACCAAAGCTATAAAGTCCTATAACTGTTCCTATAAGTGCTGTTGTTAATGAAGCTGTTACAAGTGGCCATGATGGGTATGGTTTTTTAAAGAACCAGTCTGCTATACGAGTATTGAAAATCGTATAGTGTCCTGCAATGATAAGTTTTACAAAAAAGAGTGTTTGTACAAAACCTAAGAAAGATTTATCATCTTTCATATCGACCCAAGCAGGTACTTTAGGTAAAAACATAGCAGTATCTGGATGAGACTTTAGATAAACCATTGTTATGTAAAAAATCAAAAATGAGCTCAAAACTCCGGCAACACCCAACCAAGTTGAAAGAACAAAAACACTTTTCATATCCCATCTTACAGGTTTTGACTCTACTTTTGTATTATCATAAGCGATAGTCATAATAGGAATATCATTTAGAAGTGCCAAAAGAATGATCATAATAGCTGTAATAGGATAGAAATTAAAAACAACGATGGAAAGTGTCATAAATATCAAAATACGGACAGTTTCCGCAATTCTATAGATAACATAACTTTTCATTCTTTCAAAGACTATACGAGCTTGTTCAATAGCATCAACAATAACTCTTAACCCCGGAGCCATCAAAACAATATCTGCTGCCGCTCTTGCAGCATCGGTAGCTCCGCTTACCGCTATACCGCAGTCAGCTTTTTTAAGTGCAGGTGCATCATTGACTCCATCACCTGTCATACCTACAATATGATCAGCTTTTTGAAGCTCATCAACTATAAAATACTTATCTTCAGGAAAAACTTGAGCAAAACCGTTTGCATCTTCGATAAGAGAAATGATTTCAGATTCATGTTTTTTGATAGTTCCTTTTGGTAAAGGTCTATTGTATAACTCTTTTTTTACTTTTTCAACTATTTCATTTACACTTTTTTGTATCTCTTCGTCACTTATCTGAGGCTCTAAACTTTTTGTGATAGCTTTGGATAAAACTTCAGCCAAAAAAAGATACTCATCAAAACTTTCACCTTTTAACTCTCTTACATCCTCTATTTTATTACCTATTCCTAAAATTCCTGCGATATATTTGGCAACGGCGATATTATCTCCTGTTACCATTTTGACTTTTACACCTTTTGCATTTGCTTCAGCTATAGCCTCTTTTGAATCAACTCTCGGAGGATCAAAAAGTGGAATAAGACCTACAAAATGATAAATATCTTCTTCACATTTTTTATGAGCAACACCGATCGTCCTGAAACCTTTTTGAGCAAAAGCTTCTACTTGTTTATATGCTTCTTTTTTATCAAACTCTTTTGCATCACACAACTCTATAATAACTTGAGGTGCTCCTTTTGTATAGATATGGTCTTCATATACTCCCTCTGTTTTTTTATGTACAGGATCAAACGGAATAAATTTTTTCATTTTTGAGTTTTCAAAATCTTTTGTAAGATTATGCTCTTTTATATAGTCAAATATCGGTTTTTCAAGAGGATCTTCATTCTCTTTTTTACTTGCAAAAGCAGCAAAAAGCATAAGTTTATCTTTTTCAAAATTATTGACAAGATACGGCTCTGCCAAAGACATTTTATTTTGTGTAAGTGTTCCTGTCTTGTCTGAACAAAGTATATCCATACCTGCAGCCTCTTCAATGGCTGATAGTTTTGTAACTATAGCCTCTTTTGATGCCAAAACTCTAGCACCCAAAGCCATTGTGACGGTTAAAACCGCGGGCATAGCAACGGGGATAGCAGAGATAGTCAAAATAAGCGCAAATATAAGAAGATCTAAAATCGGCTCATGCCTTGCTACACCATGCCAAATGATAATAGCAATAAGAAAAATTGTCATAAAGATAAGAAAATCTCCAACTTTTATGACCATTTTTTGGAAATGCCCACTCTCCTCTTTTTCTGCTTTTGCCACAAGTCCAACAGTTTTGCCAAAGTAAGTATTTAGTGCGGTTGCAGTTACTTTTGCTACCATTTCTCCTTGTTTAATGATAGCATTTGCATAAAGTGTTTCACCTGCTTGTTTATTTACCGGAAGAGATTCTCCTGTAAGAGCTGATTGGTCAACTTGCAAAAAGTCTCCACCTCCAAGTAGTTTACAATCCGCCGGAACAACATCTCCTATTTTTACTTTGATGATGTCATCTGGAACTATTTCTCTTGCATCGATACTCTTCCATTCACCCTCACGCAGTACCAATGCCTTTCTTGCAAGCTTTTTTTTAAGTACTGCGATAGCATTGAGGGCTTTTGACTCTTGATAAAAATCAACAAAAGCATTGACTAAAAGCATAAATATAATAACAGAAAAGTCTTCCCATCTATGAGCAATTGCCGAAAGAATAGCCGCGATCTCGATCATCCATGGAATTGGTCCCCAAAATCTTCTAAAAAGTCTGTGTATCCAACTCTCTTCTTTCTCTTTTATCTCATTGTAGCCAAATTTTTCAAGTCTCTTTTTAACTTCTTCACTACTTAATCCTTTTAAATCATCAATGTTATCCATGATTTACCTCCTATATCCATATCTTTTCTTCTTGTTTTACAATGTGTGCTTTTTTACCCAATTTTTGTTGTATAACATCTTTAAAAATAAGTTGCTTATCTTTTTCTCCGTGGATAAGATAAATATTGCCAAGTTTTTTGTAAGCTTTTATCCACTCTATAAGATCATTTTGATCTGCATGAGCAGAAAAACCGTTGATAGTATAAACTTTTGCTTTTACTATGATCTCTTCATGATAAACTTTTATACTTTTTTCTCCGTCGATTATCTTTCTTCCTAGAGTTCCCTCAGCCTGATAACCTACAAACAGTAAAGCATTTTTATCATTCCAAAGTCTATGTTTGAAATGATGAAGTATCCTACCTCCCGTACACATTCCACTACCGGCTATGATGATACATCCACTCTTTTCTTCATTGATTTTTTTGGATTCATCAGGTTTTAAAGTATATCTAACATAAGGAAATTCAAAAATATTACCGTCTCTTTTTAAAAAATCATTACACTCTTTGCTAAGTTCTTGATGATACAAATCATAAAGCTTTGTCGCTCTTATCGCCATAGGTGAATCTATAAATACTTTACAAAGCGGCAACTCTTTTTTATCATACATGGTTTTTAATATGCACATTATCTCTTGAGTTCTCTCTATAGCAAAGGAAGGGATGAGTACATTTCCTTGATTGAGCAAAGTATCAGTTATAACTTTCTTAAATTCATCTACACTATCTTTGATACCTTTATGATTTCTATCACCGTAAGTTGACTCTATATACAAGGTGTCACTCTCTTGTATATGAACAGGATCAGGCATAACTAAGTCGTTGTGATTGCCAAGGTCTCCACTAAATACTATCTTTTTATCAGTTCCCTCTTCTTTATAAAATATCTCTATAATAGCACTATCAAGTATATGTCCTGCATTTCTAAATATAGCTGTTATATTTTTAGAAAGTTGTATCTCTTCATCGTACTCAATATATTCGATAGGCAAACTAAGAGCATCTTCAACATCCTCTACTGTATATAAAGGCTGTTTGACTCTATCTTCCTCACCTCTTCTTTGAGCTTTTTTATACTTTGTTCTAAACTCCTCTTCCATCAAGTGAGCACTATCAAGCAAAACTACTTCAGCCAAGTCTATAGTGGACTTTAAAGCTACAATACGACCGTTAAATCCTTCATTTACAAGTTTTGGAATCCTTCCGACATGATCTAAATGAGCATGTGTGATAAGAAGTATATCAACATCTCTTGGCTCAAATCCGAAAGGCTCAAAATTTTTCTCTTCATTGCGTCCTTGAAACATACCGCAATCAACCATCACCGTAGGCTCATTTTTTATCTGCAACAGATGACACGAACCTGTAACTACTTCAGCCGCTCCAAAAGATTGAACCAATGCCATAATATATCCTTTTAAATATTTTTATATTATACCTATAAATTTTAACTTACCTCTGTCAATCAACACACAATTTAAAAAACTTTTATATAATTATATCACTTCATTATAAAACAAAAAGTAAATAGA
>JALVWI010000307.1 GCA_027038335.1 Campylobacterales bacterium
ATTGGCATCTTAAAAACATTTTTAAATGATTTTATTACTCCGAAACTTCCTCTTGAGTAGATATAAGTACCCACTGTATATACAAAAAACATACTCATTGTATTTATTAGTGAAGTATAAATAACTGAATTTTTTCCAAAAAGTGCCAATCCTAAAGGGATGCCTATACTTCCTGTTACTCCAGTAACACTTGCCATAGAAACGATAGATATATCTTTTGGATCACTTAAAAAGCGTTTTGCAAGTATAGTACTTATAACTAAAGCTATCAAAGATACAAGAAGATAGATAAAAGGAATTTTTATAATGGAAATATCAATCTTTTGTGTCAAAAGTCCCCAAAAAGCCAAAATAGGCAGTAAAAAGTAGATATTTAACTTTACAATGGTTTTTTCATCCATCCCCTCTTTAAATTTTGCTTTTGAGATATATCCCATAGCAACAAAGAAATAAATAGAGAGGATGGATATAAAATTATCCAAATTATTTTCGCTTTAATTTAGAGGTATTTTTTATTTTCATCCGGTGTTAACTGTGGCCATAAAAGTTTTGTGCCTCCAAGTATATGAAAATGCAAATGCATAACCTCTTGTCCACCATCTTCACCATTGTTTACAATAAGTCTATATCCTCTTTGGTCAAGTTCGAGTATCTTTGCTACTTCTTGAATAAACGGGGTCATTTTCGCCATCAACTCAGGTGTAACATTTTGAAATTTATCTATATGTTTTTTAGGAATAACAAGTATATGAATAGGTGCCTTTGGATTGACATCATGAAAAGCTAAAAATTCATCATTTTCATGAACTTTATTGCAAGGTATTTCACCTTGGACAATTTTGCAAAATATACACATTTAATGACTCCTAATATTTTTTATCTATATTATATCAAAAAAAATGTATAATAAAAGCTTAGATTTTAGGATTTAGGAATAATTTTGCTTAATTTTAAAAAACAGTTAATTGTAACGATAATTTTATTGGTAGCGACTATTTTATTTTTTCAATATTCAAATGTTGATGTTTGGGTTGAAAATCTTTTTTATCATAGTTCAACTCATACTTGGTTGATAGATAGAGATAATAAAATCTTAAAAATTATCTTTTATACAGGTATCAAAAAACTTCTGATAGCTATAGCTGTGATGATGCTATTGTCTCTTATCATTTTTAGAAATTCTAAAATTATAAAAGAGTATAAAAAAGGGCTTATTATCGTAATACTTTCAGCTATTTTTGTTCCACTAGTTGTTGGAGGACTTAAGGCTATCACAAATACCCCATGCCCTAAAAATACTGATATTTACGGTGGAAGTTATCCTGAAGTAAAAGTGCTTGATAGCTACCCTAAAAATTTTCATCAAAAAAAGAGGATAAAGTGCTGGCCGGCAGGTCACGCAAGTGGGGGATTTGCATTATTATCACTCTTTTTTCTTTTTAAAAGCAGGAAAAATAAAAAAAGAGCTATTGTCCTTGCTATGGTGGTTGGATGGTCTATGGGACTATATAAAATGATGATAGGAGATCACTATCTAAGTCATACTATTGTTACTATGCTTTTGGCATGGCTTATCATTATCATAATAGCTAGATTACTTAAAAGTAGTGATTTTACTAAGGTTTAATCTATTTTTTAGTAAAATATTCCCTTTAAATATCATAAGAAGGCAAAATACTTGAAAAAATATATCCATAAAATCAAATCTGCTTTAGACTTAGAAGAGTTGGAGAAGCTTAGGATCGAAGTTTTCGGTAAAAAGGGTGTTTTAGCGACCTCTTTTGCAAAATTGAAAACTTTGGCAAATGAAGAGAAAAAAAGCTATGCCGGTGAATTAAACAGTTTAAAACAGGAGTTGACAAAAGTATTTAATGCAAAAAAGGATAATCTTCTCAAAGAACATACTCAAAAACTTATGCAAAAAGAGGGCGTAGATGTAACGCTTTTTGATGCAGCTTGTGAAAGCGGTGCACTTCATCCGGTTCAAGCTACCATGGATAAAATAATTGATTATTTTTTAAATATGAATTATGAGATACAAGAGGGTCCTTTGGTAGAGGATGATTTTCATAACTTTGAAGCTTTAAACTTACCTCAATTTCATCCGGCTCGAGATATGCAAGACACTTTTTATTTTAAAGATAGTATGCTCCTAAGAACTCATACCTCTCCGGTACAGATAAGAACAATGCTTTCAAAAAAGCCTCCTATTAGAGTGATAAGTCCGGGGGCGGTTTTTAGAAAAGATTTAGACCTTACTCATACTCCTCAGTTTCATCAAGTTGAAGGACTTGTCGTGGAAGAGGGTGATAAAGTATCATTTTCAAACTTAAAATTTATCTTGGAAGATTTTTTAACATATATGTTTGGAGATGTTAAAGTAAGATTTAGACCTAGCTTTTTTCCTTTTACAGAGCCTAGTGCAGAAGTGGATATAAGTTGTATCTTTTGCAAAGGTGCAGGGTGCAGGGTTTGTTCGCATACCGGATGGCTTGAAGTTTTAGGTTGCGGTATGGTTGATCCTAATGTTTATCAAGCCGTAGGATATGAAAATGTAAGCGGATTTGCATTTGGACTAGGTGTTGAGAGATTTGCAATGCTTTTACATAAAATACCGGATTTAAGGTCATTGTATGAAGGAGATTTGAGACTTTTGGAGCAATTTAAATGAAACATTCATATTTCAATAATATTACTAATAAAAACTATGAATGTTTCTCTTGTCGAAGACAAAGCTTCAGTGAGAGGAATTTTCAAGGAGCTTTGCTTCTTGAAAAGGAGAAAGAAAAATGATAATCACTAGAAATTGGTTAAATGAATGGATAGATATAAGTGACAAAACAAGTGAAGAGATTTGCGATACTTTAAACTCTATAGGATTGGAAGTTGATAGCTTAAAAAAAGTTAGAATTCCTAAAAAAGTTGTAGTAGGTTTTGTAAAAGAGTGTGTAAAACATCCTGATGCTGATAAGCTTTCTGTTTGTCAAGTTGATATAGGAGAGGAAACAGTACAGATAGTTTGTGGAGCAAAAAATGTTAAAGCAGGGCAGTTTGTACCTGTAGCAACTATCGGTGCAGTTTTAGGTAAAGATTTTAAAATCAAAAAAGCAAAACTTAGAGGTGTTGAGTCTAAAGGAATGATATGCTCATCTTCTGAGATAGGGCTACCAGAGTTAAATGACGGTATTTTAGAGCTTGATGATAGTATAGGCGAGCTTCATATAGGAAAAGAGCTTTGTGAATATGAGCTTTTAAATGACGATATTATAGAGATAGAACTTACTGCAAACAGAGGAGACTGTCTTAGTATTTACGGAGTTGCTAGAGATCTTAGTGCTGCGTATGAAAAAGTGCTTTATTGTTTGGAAGATATTAGCAACAAAGATGGCAATCTAGGCATAGGTAGAGTTCTTTCTATCGGCTCAAAAGATGCCAATTACTCATCATTGCTATATAGGGTATTTGAAAAAGATGATATAAAAGAGATTTTGCTACTTAAACTTAGAGTTGCTTTTGTAGATAAAAAAAATGATAATATCTTTGAAACATATAAAAATTATATTACTCATTCTACCGGAGTTATAGTAAAATTTTATCCATTTGATATATGTGAAAAAGATGGTAAATGTAAGCTTGAATTAAAAAAAGATGAAAATGGCATCGAATATGTGCAAATAGGCAGTAAAAAGTCCTATGTGGGATTTGACGAAGAGGATGAGTTAAAGCCCTCTGATGAAAAAACAAGGATTATTTTTGAGGCTAGCTATGCACATCCTGAAACTCTTTCAAAAGTAGGTAAATTTTTTAACACAAAAGGTGATATGATATTTTACCATTCAAGCAGAGGCAGTGAGCCAAACTTGGAGTTTGGTAATAAATTTTTCAAAATAGTTTTAGATAAATGTTTGGATGTAAAATGGTATAGCGGAACAGAAGCTATAGACAATAGAAATAAACCAAAAACCATAAATATATATATAAGTAAAATAAATGCACTTGTAGGTCAAAAGATAGAAAAAAGCAAAATTGTTTCTATCCTTAAAAATCTTGGATTTGAAGTACAAATGAAAGATGAATTTGACTTAATGAGTGTAAAAATTCCTCTTTTTAGACATGATATATCCAATGAAGAAGATATTGTTGAAGAGATTGTGAGAATTGTTGGAATTGATAATATAGTTTCAACTCCTCTTGAATTTATAGAATCAAATAACCAAAATAAAGCTCTTGAAAATTATAAAAAAAGAGTTTATTTTAGAAAAAAAGCATCTTCAAGCGGTTTTTTTGAGATAATCAATTATATTTTTACAGATAGTAAAAAATTGGAAAAGTTAGGCTTTGAACATACAGTTAATACAAAAAAGCTGATCAATCCTGTAACAAAAGAGTTAAATACTTTGCGTTCTACCTTGACAGTAGGATTGCTTGAAACAAGCCAAAGAAATCATAAACAAGGTAAAAAAAGTATAAGACTTTTTGAAGTAGGAACTGTTTTTGATGCTCAAAGAAGTGAGAGCCGTAAAATTTCTTTTATATTTAGCGGTGAAGTTGAAAGAGCAGCTATAAGAAATCATGGAAAACCTAAAATAATAGACTTTTTTACCTTTGCACAAAAAATTTCTTCTATTGTAGGGGATTTTGAAATAGAAAAAAACGAAGAGTTGCATACTCTCTTTTCTCCTTATGAATCAGGTAAAATTATAAAAAATTCAAAAATCATAGGATTTATAGGTAGAGTGCATTTGGATATAGAAAATGAGTATGATTTGCCAAAAAGTTATATTTGTGAGATAGATTTTGACAAGTTGGAGCTTGAAGCTCATAGTGTTAAACCTTATTCAAAGTTTCCTTCTCTTGAGAGAGATTTTAGCTTTTTGATTCCAAAAGATATGAGCTATGCCAAAGTCAAATCTACTATTTTATCTGTCTTGCCAAAAGAGGTAGTAGAATTTTATCCGATAGATATATATGAAAGTGATGAACTAAAAGGAAATATTAGTTTAACTATCAGGTTTATTATACAATCATTTGAAAAGACCTTAAATGATGATGATATAAATGCAATAGTATCACCGATACTAGAAAAACTAAATGAAAATAAAATTGAGTTAAGATGAGTTTTTTAAAGGTTTATAAAAATGATAGTTATAATGTAGAGATTGAGAGTATCGCAAGTGACAAGTCAATATCTCACAGATGTGCTATATTTTCACTTTTAAGTGATAAACCTTCAAAGATAAGAAATTATTTAAAAGCTGAAGATACTATAAATACACTTCATATCATAGAAAGTTTAGGAGCAAATATATCTGAGTTAAATGGTGAGCTCATCATAACTCCTCCTAAAAATATATCTGAACCTGCCACTATCTTAGACTGTGGCAATTCCGGAACCGCTATGAGACTTTTTTGTGGTTTTTTGTCCTCAAAGTCTGGATTTTTTGTGCTTCATGGCGATAAATATTTGGCTCGTCGTCCAATGAAGAGAGTAGTAGAGCCTCTTATAAGTATAGGAGCAAAAATAGATGGAAGAGAGAATGGTAATTTATCCCCACTTGGTATCAGAGGTAAAAATACTCTAAACGGTTTTGAATATGAGAGTAAAATTGCTTCCGCTCAAGTAAAGAGCGCTATGATACTTGCTGCTTTAAATGCTAAAAATGATTCTTTGTATATTGAGCCTCATTTAAGTAGGGACCATAGCGAGAGAATGCTTAGTGCAATGGGAGCTAAAATTTCATCTACTTTGCAAATAGACGGTAAAAATAAAATTGTTATCAAACCTTTAAA
>JALVWI010000308.1 GCA_027038335.1 Campylobacterales bacterium
GGTGCTTATATACAAAGATATAAAGGTCTTGGTGAAATGAATCCGGAGCAACTTTGGGAAACTACGATGAATCCGCAAAATAGAAGACTTTTAAAAGTGAAAGTAGATGACTTTGAAGTTGCAAGTGAAACTTTTTCTTTGTTTATGGGTGATGAGGTAGAGCCAAGAAGAAATTATATACAAGAACATGCTAAAGATGTAAAACATTTGGATGTTTGATGCTTTATAGTGAAATCAAGGAGAGAGAAAATCGTTTTATCCTCTCCTTGAAGATTGCACTTCCATTTTTATTTATCATCGGCTTTGCTATAGTTATAGTTGTTGCTGATATAGATATAAAAACTCTTTTAAAAAATAATATCATAGCTTTTATCATAATCACTTTTATCTATATTTATTATATTTTATATCAAATAAATAGAGCTTTTAAAACTTCTGTTATAGATAAAACTACAAAAGCTTTTTCAAGGGATTATATACTTCAAATTATAGATAAACTTATAAAAAGAGATAAATTTTTACTTATTCTAATAAAAATAGATAATATTGAAGATATCAATGAAAGATATGGAATATATAAGACTGATAAAATACTTTTAAAATTTGTTAAAAAAATTGATCAATTTTTAAAAGATAATAATTTTAAAGATAATAAAATAGGTCATATTGTAGGAGGTAGTTTTCTTTTTTTGATGAAATGTGATGAAAAAAAAGCTCACCATTTGATAAAACAATTTATTCATAAATGTGAAATAAAACAGATAGATGATATTTATCTAAAAATTACCTATTCATTAACTTCAAATAGAGATGAAAATAGTGCTCAAGAGTTACTAATACTATTATATGACAAATTAAAAATGAAAAGTTTTAATAAACGGCGAAATAAAAGAGTTGATATAAAAGTTAGTGATTATGAAAGATCAATCATAAAATTAATAGAAGAGAGAAATTTTGATATAAGATTTCAACCTATACTAAACATTCATACAAAAAAAATAGAAACTTATGAGATATTAATAAGATTAGATTTAAAAGAGTATGGAAAAATACCTCAAAATCAATTTATATCCGTAGTAAACAGGATAGGATATGAGTTAAAATTTGATCTTACACTGATAGAGGAGATATTTAAAATATCTTCTAAATATAAAGATAAAAAATTCTCCGTAAATGTATCACTCTACTCTCTTATAAATAATAATTTTATAAATAAAGTAAAAAAATTATATGTAAAATATGATATAAAAAAAGATAATATTATTTTTGAAATAAGTGTAAGTACTTTTTTAAATGATATTAAAATATTAAATGAAAATATAAAGATATTAAAAATTTTAGGTATTTTAATAGCCATAGATAATTTTGGAGTAGATAATACCTCTTTTCAATATATAAATTATGTAGATTTTGATATAGTAAAGTTTGATATAGAGTATTCAAAAAAATATAATCAAAAAAAATCACAAGAGATTGTAAAAGCTTTTATAACTATTTTTAAAGAGTTGGGAATTAAAACTGTTATAAAATTTATAGAGGATGAAAAGAGTTATAACTTTTTTAAAGAGTTAGGAGTTGATTGTATTCAAGGATTTATAGTAGGAAAACCGACAAAGGAGTTATCATGAGATATGGTGAAAAAGAGATAAAAGAGTTTGATATAAAAAAAGAGGAGAATTTTTGGCCAAATAATCATAAAAAAGATTATACTATCAAGATAACACTACCTGAATTTATGTGTAAATGTCCAAGAAGCGGATATCCAGACTTTGCTACTATTTATTTAGAATATATTCCTGATACTAAAGTAGTGGAGCTTAAAGCTATAAAACTCTATATAAACTCCTTTATGGATAGATATATTTCTCATGAAGATAGTATCAATGAAATTTTTGATACACTATATAATGCACTAAAACCGAAATATATGAAGATAATAGGTGATTTTAATCCAAGAGGTAATGTTCATACTGTTATAGAAAGAGAAGAAGATGTTAGATGTAAAACTAATTGAGTACTTTTTTACGGCTGCTTCTATACAGAGGTGGAATGACTATCCAAGGATGATAGAGCTAGTTGAACTTGATAAACAAGCTCATAAATTTATCATTGCATACTTTATAGCAAAACTTGAAGATGATGTTGATTATAGAGCTTTGATAGAGGGTGGTATTTTTGAATTTTTAAGGCGAGTCGTTGTAACTGATATAAGACCTGATGTTTTCCATAAAGCTTTGATGCAAAAAAAAGATGAGATAAACTCTTGGGTTATTAAAAATTTAAAAGATTCTATAAGTGATATTGATAATGGAGAGTTTTTAAAAAGATTTGAAGAGTATTTGATAAATGATAAATTATATAAAAAAGAGAGATTTATACTAAAAGCCGCATCATATCTTGCAACTAAGTGGGAATTTTCCATAGTTTATCAAACAAGTTCTTTTTTGAGTGATATTGATAAGACTAAAGTCGCGGTTGAAGAGGAGATAGAGGATTATTATGAGCTTATCGGAGTTAGAAAGATAGCTCTTGGTAAAAAATTAGCTCATCTTATAGATATAAGCGGAAGACTTAGGTTTCAAAAAAGATGGGCTCAAACTCCCCGTATTCCAAATACTTCTGTTTTAGGCCATATGCTTATAGTTGCATTTTTAGGATATTTTTACTCTTTGAAGATAAAAGCTTCTTCAAAAAGAGTAGAAAATAACTTTTTTTGTGCTTTGTTTCATGACCTTCCTGAAGCTCTTACTAGAGATATAATTTCACCTGTAAAGTACTCTGTAAGCGGACTTGATGATATCATAAGTGAATTTGAAATAAGAAAAATTGAAGATGAAATACTTCCGCTTGTTCCAAGTAGTTTTAAGGAGGAATTTAAATATATCCTTGGAATGTTTGACGGTAAAAAAGATGAATTTGCAAATAAGATAATGTATAATGGAGTAATAAAAGAGGTAAAAGATACAAAAGAGTATAATGAAGATAGATACAATGCGATTGATGGAAAAGCTTTAAAAGCTTGTGATAGGATAGCGGCTTTTATAGAAGCTACACTCTCTATATCTTACGGTGTCAAGTCAAAAGAGTTAATAAGCGGAAAAAATGAAATAATAAATAGACTTAAAGAAAATAGCACTATAAACGGTATGGATTTTTATAAATTGGCAATTGATATAGAGAAATATTTTAAAGAGTGAAGCACTCCTCTTCAGATGGCTGCGGCACATAAACTTATAAGGTGCTCTGCTGCGTTCCCGCCCTGAAGCGTTGCCCTATAGGCTTATTGCACAGGTCTGAAGAGAAGCAACGAAATTATACTAAAAATGAGGTTAATGTGATATTAAAGAAGATAAAAAATTATATTTACTCTTTTTTTAGAGAATTTTTAGTATTTCATCACAGTTCACTTGAATTTCGTGCAAAAACCTTAGCCTCTATGATAGCAGTAAAAAAGAGTATCGATGAGTGTGAAAAAGAGACTTTAGAAAATATTGCAAAAGAGATATATAAAAATGATGAAAATAGAGCTGAAATTCTTATCAATACAACTATAGAATATGTAGATAAAGTTATAGAAATAAACGGCTTATATGTAGATGATCTGATAATCAATATAGACAAGACTTTGAAAAAATATCCAAAATTTTATAAAAAGATAGATTTGGAAAAATTAAAAAGATTTTTAAAATGTAAAGCTACGCCTGAGGAGAAACTTCTTAGAGTTAGAATTTATGAATATTTTAAAAAAGAGTCAAAATCTAAAGATATTATCAAATAACTCTAATAATATCTTTTAATTACAAAAACTATGGTCCAATATATAGCTGTCTAGGTCTTGCAATTTTTGCTTTTTTATCTTTTTTGAACTCCATCCATTGACTTATCCATCCAACAGTTCTTCCTATAACAAATATGGCTGTAAACATATTTTTTGGTATTCCAAGTGCTGTTAAAATAACACCGGAATAAAAGTCAATATTTGGATATAATTTTCTTTTTTTAAAGTATTCATCATTCAAAGCTATCTCTTCAATTTTATGAGCTATCTCAAGTAATTTTGAGTCAAGTCCTAATTCGTTTTTTAATTGATCTTGTAAATTTTTTAATATTCTCGCCCTTGGATCAAAATTTTTATAAACTCTGTGTCCAAATCCCATAAGCCTAAACGGATCATCAGGGTCTTTTGCTTTTTTGATATATTTATCAACATTTTTAATATCGTTTATAAGTTCAAGTTGAGCTACAACAGACTCATTTGCTCCTCCATGAGCCCTTCCCCAAAGTGCATCTATACCCGCTGATATAGCAGCATAAGGATGAGCTCCTGTTGATGCGACGGTCCTTACTGTTGTAGTAGAAGCATTTTGTTCATGATCTGCATGAAGAGTGAAGATAGTATCAAGTGCTTTTATCTCAATATCACTTATGTCTTTACTAGCTCTAATCCCCGGTTGTTTATGCATTTTACCACCGGGATATGCCCTCATCATATACAAAAAATTTTCAGTAAAATATCTATCAATATCAGGGTAAATTATAGGTATGCCAAGTCCTCTTCTATAAGCAAATGAAGAAAGCGTAGGTATTTTAGCGATAATTCTTGCAGCCATTTCTCTAAGGCTTTTTTCATTTGTAGTGTTTAAATGATCAAAATAAAATGTAGAAAGAGCACTAACAGCAGAAGATAACATAGCCATAGGATGAGCATTTCTAGGAAATGAATCAAAAAGTTTTCTTAAACCTTCATCTACAAATGCTCTATGTCTTAACTCATTATCAAACTCTAAAAACTCCTCTTTACTTGGTAGATTGTCATTTATAAGCAAATAGCAAACTTCAAGATATTTATATTTGGTTGCCAACTCCTCTATCGGGTAGCCCCTATATCTTAATTCCCCTTTTTCACCGTTTATAAAAGTTATAGCTGAACTACAACTCGCAGTTGAAGTAAAACCGGGGTCATAGGTAAACATTCCGGTATCTTTATAAAAAGTTCTAATATCTAAAACTTTTGGACCTCTAGTACCTTCAAGTATAGGATATTTATAGGTTTTATCTCCTATTTTGATAGTTGCATTTTCTGTCATAATGACCTCCTTGCACCTGCTTCTAAAGTCATTATATTAGATTATTTCTCAATTCCATCTAAAATTGGAACAAATTTACAATTTTCTAGTTCTGTTTTAACAATTTTATCTGCTGTTTTTATAAATTTTGTGATAATGTGAGTATCTTTTTTTTTCATAGGAGCTACAATAATACCGTCTGTTTTTAATTGGTCAAAAATTTTTACAGGTATCTTATCGGCAGTTGCGGAAAAGAGTATCCTGTCATAAGGAGCAAAACTACTCCATCCATTTTGCCCATCATCACACCGAACATTGATATTTGTTAAATTCATCTCTTTAAATTTCTGTTTAGCTTGGATCGCTAGTTTTTCAATTCTCTCTATTGAAAAAACTCTTCTAACAAGTCGGCTAAGTATAGCAGCTTGATACCCGCTACCACACCCTATCTCTAAAACCGAATCAACACTATCATCTATCTGGAGATACTCTGTCATTTTAGCAACAGTTAAAGGAGAGCTTATCCATTGATCTGAAGAGAGGGGGAGAGCGTCAAGCTTGTATGCTAAATGTTTAAAACCGATAGGTACAAATTTTTCTCTTTTTATCTGACAAAAAGCTTCCT
>JALVWI010000309.1 GCA_027038335.1 Campylobacterales bacterium
TTATCAAGTAGTTACCGATAGGATTATACAAAGTATCCAACTTTATAACTCTTGCTTTTTCATCTTCGTTTGATATTTGTATATTAACTTTCGAATATATATGATGCCTATTTCTTGAGGCTTTATAAGCTATTTGTTTTACTTTTACTTTTATATCAAAAAATTTACCGATATTTAGATATATATCATCATTTATAGGAGTATGAGCGATAAAACTCTCTCCTAAAAAGTGGGTATTGTTACTTTTATCCTTTTTGTAAACCCTTATCTTTCCTTTTGGCAGAGGCAAGCCAAGTCCGGAAGTTTTATCATTTTTTAAGTACACAATATGAGAAAGAGAGTACTTTTTAACTCCCCTTAGCGGATAAGTAGGCATACTCCATCTTAATTTTGCAAACTCATTATATGCTACACTCTTTTTTGATAAAAATTTTATCTGCTTAGAGCCAAGTTCAATATCTTCTTTAAAAGGTATCTTATACAGATGAAATCCCCCGAAAGACTCCTCCTTTACAGCTATATTTTCGCTTGTAGGCATAGCACTTTTAAACATTACTCTCATACTTTTACCTATATTTCTTACAACATTTACACTTCCCGCGATACAGTATATATTCATATCTTTATAAGATATTCCGCTACGATTATCTATAGTTATCCATCCTGTTAGTTTGGCTTTTTTTGCAAGATTTAGCGTATAGTTTGCTCTCCATTTGACACCTCTAGTAAGATATGAAAGTTTTACGCTTTGTTTACCTTTTTTGCCTTTAACCCTCCATGTAAGACTTGGTTTAGTTAAAGATAACTCCTTTGGAAGTGCGGGAAAAACAATATCTTTTAAAGATACAAGATAAACCCTACCGTTTTTATCTTTGATAGTTACACTTGAGCCGTTAGATAAGATATATCCATTTGCCAAAACTCTCTCATTCGCACTATTTGTCTGCTTAAAAAATTTAATCGGTAAAGTATGTTTTTTGTAGTATCTCAAAAGTACACTAGAATCCACTCTATTTTTCTCAAAAGTTTGAGAGTAAAGCAAAGTATCTTTATAGGAAAATTCAGGCAGTACACTATCTATGATGATAGAGTCAGGCACACCTTCATAAACTATATAAGCACTCCCGTTTTTTTGAAGTTCAAATCCTTTGCTCTCTTGCACAAAAGCTATGCCGTTATTGTAGATGGTTATACTTCTTTGATGTGGGGAACCTACAAAAACTTTTTGTGCTAAAAGCATAACGGTTAAACTCAATATTGTAAGAAATATTTTCATATCATTGTCCTTTTGACCCAAATTTTACAAATATGTTAAAATTTTATAATTTTTTTAACATATTATTTTGATATGTTAAAATTTTATAATTTTTTACCCATATTATTTATTTATCTCTTTCTTAAGATACTCAAATAACTCAATATTTATAAAATATCTATTTCTTCCTATTTTCACCTCTTTTAAAATACCGATATTGTCTAACTCTTTTAAATATTTAGAAGCTGTTTGTCTAGTCAATACCAATCTATCTACCAAAGTTTCTATCTTTGTATAGGGATGTAAAAATAAGACTTCAACTAAATCTTTACTATAAATCTTTGGTAAATTTTTCTGCACTTTACTTTTTGTATTTTGCATTAATTTTTCTATATTTTCTATCAAGTTTGCAGTATCATTTGCAGTTATTTCTATGGCATCCAACATATAAAGTATCCATTCATTATAGCTTTGTTTTGCTCTAACCTCTTGCAAAAGCCTATAATAATCACTCTTGTGCTTTATAATATAACTACTAAGATAAAGGATGGGAAGTTCAAGCAAATCTTTTAAAACTAAATATAAAACATTTAAAATCCTACCGCTTCTACCATTGCCGTCATAAAATGGATGTATTGATTCAAATTGAAAATGTATCAAAGCCATTTTAACTAGATAATCATAATCTTCCAAACTATCATCATTTATATATAAAAGCAAATTATTTAAAAGTTTCAAAATCTCATCATAGCTTTGTGGAGGAGTATAAATAATTTCATCGCTTTGTTCATTTTTCAAAACAGTTCCTAGTTGCTTTCTAATTCCAGCACTATTTTGTGTGATGATGGATTGGATTTTAATAATATCATTAAGTGTAATTATCTTGTTTTGTTTAACTTTTTCAAATCCACTTATCAATGCTTCTTTATAATTTTGAACCTCTTTAACCTCTTTTGAAAATTTTTCACTCACACTTGCCAAATAAAGCTCATCATGAGTTGTAATGATATTTTCAACTCCGCTACTATCTTTTGCCTCTTGCAAAGTTAGAGCATTTATCAAAATCATTTGATTTGGAATAATTTTACAAATACCATTTAGCTTAGCTAAAGCACTATTTGCTTTAATACTCTTTTTCAAAATCTCTTTTGTCTCTATATCTTTTTTTAATGGCAAAACAAGCATACTCTTCCTCTTTATCTACTTTTTCCTTTTAGTATGATACAATAATTCTTATAAAAAGTAGGATAAAAGATGGTTTATAAACTTGTAGGTATAGTTATCGTTGCTATAGGAGTGGTGGGATATTTTATACTAAATTTGACAAAAACTCCTAAAGATAAATGATCACTCCATCTCTAAACTCATAAGATACATATCTTCACCGTCAAGCACTTGCAGATTTGGGCTTTGACAGTTTGGGCAAATGTATTCGTAATTTTTGAGTGTGCTTTCTTGGTTGCATTCATTACATTTTACTACTATAGGTTGGAGATGGGCTATAAACTCAGCTTTATCACAAACTGTTTTTTCTTTAAAAGTTTCAAATGCACTTTTTAAAAGCTCTATCTCAACTCCGCTTAAAACTCCTATCTTTACAACAACTTTTGTTATCTTTGTAGCACTATTTTGTTTTGCCTGCTCTTCGCATTGAGCTAAGAGTGATTGGACGATACTAAATTCATGCATTTAAAAACCCTTTATATATTTCAAATTTCTCTTTGTAGCTCATTCTTGCATTGGCACTTGAAGTTGAAGGTAGATAATATGCCATTTTCTTAAGAGATTTAAAATTTTTAAGAAGCAAATCATAACTTTTTCTACCGTTGCAACCTATCTTTTTGATATTTGGATACTTTTTTAAAAATTCATCTATATCATTTACTACTACATCTTGGAGTCTGCTATCAAGCGAACTATCTCTTGAGCAACTTTTTATCATATCCCATAAAGCTATCTTTTTATCAAGCAAAAACTCTTTTTTCTCTTCATTTGAATTTAACTCAACCCCATATATCTCACCCATTATCTTCCAAAAAGCGTTGTATCTGTTTGCATAGTAAAAACTATACTTAAATGAGTCAAATGATGGAAAACTGCCAAGTATCAAAACTTGTGAATTTTTATCAACGATCGGATCAAAAGGGTGTGCATACTCTTTCACTAGCAAATCCTAGGAAGCAATTCACCTGTCGGACTTTCCAAAAATCTTTTTGTACCCCAAGATGAGTGAAGCACTACTTTTTGAGTATAACTATCCGTAACTTTTGCTAAAGTTGAAGCATTTGCATTGAACTCTTTTAAAATCTTTAGAGCTTTTTGTGCTTCACTTTTTGGAAGTGCCGCTAAAAATGTACCCTCATTTGCCAACATTGTCGGCTCAAATCCAAGCATTTCACATATCCCTTTTACCTCATCACTCACAGGGATACTCTCCTCTTCCACTTCTATACAGATATCAGACTGCTTTGCCCACTCATTTAGCACAGCTGCCACTCCGCCTCTTGTGGCATCTCTGAGGGCTGTTATCTTTACGCCTCCTTCTATCAAGGCTTTTACTGTGGGATACAAAGAAGTACAGTCGCTTTTTAACTCACTCTCAAGCTCTATCCCTTCTCTAGCGGCAAATATAGTAGCCCCATGACACCCTATATCTCTGCTAACTAGTATAACATCATCTTTTGATATAGCGTTAGAGCTGATACCTTCTACCATAAGTTCTCCAACACCGGTTGTATTGATGATGATCTTATCGATCGTTCCTTTTGGCATCACTTTTGTATCACCGCTAACTATCATAGCACCATTTATCTCCAACTCTTTTTTCATAGAAGCTACTATCTTTTGAAGGTCATCAAGGCTAAATCCCTCTTCGATAACCATCCCAAGAGTTAAATACTTAGGAGATGCCCCCATCATAGCAAGGTCATTGCAAGTACCGCAGATACTAAGCTTACCTATATCAGACCCCGGAAAAAAGAGAGGTGAAACGGTAAAACTATCCGTACTCATAGCAATTTCACTAATTTTTAATTTTTCATTTTTCATTTTCAATTGTAAAACCGCCGCATCTTCACTCTTATCAAGCACTTCATTACCAAAGGCACCGTAAAAAACATCTCTTATAAGCTTATTGTTCTCTTCTCCCCCATTTCCCATAGCAAGTGTTACACTCTTCATCTCACCCTCATTTTCATCAATTTATAATTTTTCATTTTTCATTTTTAATTCTAAAGCAGGTTTCCATACTTATAATACGCCGCACAAGCCCCTTCACTACTGACCATACAACTTCCAAGGGGTGAATTTGGCTTACAAGCTTTACCGAATACTTTACAATCCATAGGCTTAGCTTTTCCTTTTAAAATTTCACCGCAGATACACATTTTGTGATCATCTATCTTTTTATCAGGCAATATATCAGCATAAATTTTTTCAGCATCATAAGAGGCATACTCATCTTTTAGTTTTAAAGCACTCTTTTTTATATCCCCTATACCTCTCCACCTAAAGTGGTCTCGTTTTTCAAAATATTTCTCTATAAGTTTTTGTGCGGTTACATTTCCCTCTTTACTTACCGCTCTTCCATACTCATTTTCTACTTCACATCTTCCCTCGTTAAACTGCTTAACTATCATCAAAATACTCTGCATAACATCTACAGGCTCAAATCCGCTAACAACCACGGGAGTTTGGTAATTTGCAGGAAATTCATCATATATCTTACTTCCGGTTATCACGCTTACATGGCTTGGTCCTATAAAGGCATTGATAGCACACTCTTTATCATCCAGCAGTACTCTCATAGGCTCAGGCACTACCACATGGTTGATATGAAAAAAAAGATTTTTTATATCTTGCTTTATTACACTATCAAGAAGTGCCGCACTCATGGGAGTCGTCGTCTCAAAACCTATGGCATAAAATATCACCTTTTTATCCGGGTTTTCTTTGGTGATTTTCAAACTGTCAAGCGGTGAATAGACAAATCTCACATCAGCCCCGTTTGCTCTGGCATTTTGCAAACTACCGTTGCTTCCGGGAACTTTTATCATATCCCCTAAAGTTACAAGTATCACATCCTCTTGCATGGCAAGTGTATAGGCATGATCTATCCTCTCCTTTGGCATCACACACACAGGACACCCCGGACCATGGATAAAGTCGATATTTTCCGGTAAAAGTTGAAGTAATCCATACTTCATAATAGTATGAGTATGCCCCCCGCAAACTTCCATGATATTTATCTTTTTATCTAACTTCTTAGCCTCTTTTTCTATCTCTTTAGCCAAAGATTGAATAACCTTAGCATCTCTAAAATCATCATAAAGATTTTTAAGCTTCAATTCATCTGTAATTTTTAATTTTTTATTTTTCATCCTAAAATCCCAAACCTAAATTTTTCATTTTTCATT
>JALVWI010000310.1 GCA_027038335.1 Campylobacterales bacterium
ATAAAAAATGTCGATAAAAAAGTAGAAATCTTTTTTTACAAAAAGATAAGAGATAATAAAAAATTTAACTCCTTAAAAGAGTTAAAAAAGCAAATAAAAGAGGATATAAAAATGGCAAAGGAAATGTTAAAATGAATATAGAAAATGAGTGTTTAGTTTGTATCTACAATCAAGCTTTAAAAAGTGCTAATAATTTAAACTGCGATGCTAAAACGACAAAAAAGATACTAAATGATACTGCAAAGATACTTATAAAATATGATCTTGATGTAACCCCTCCATTTATTGCCAAAGATGTTTATAAAAAAATATCAAAGAGAGTAGGTACAAATGACCCTCTAAAAAATATCAAAGAAAAGAGTACAAAAGAGGCTAAAAAACTGCAAAACTATATAAAAAACAAGATCAAACAAAGTAATGATAAACTTTTTACCGCCATCAAAGCGGCAATAGCCGGAAATGTTATAGACTTTGGCTCTCAAAAACAGTTTGATTTAAAAGATGCTGTTGAAGAGGTATTTGAAAAAGAGTTTGGTGTATGTGATTATGAGGATTTTTTAAAAGATATAAAAAGCTCTAAACTTATCCTTTATATAGCTGACAATACCGGGGAGCATATATATGATAAGATACTTTTAAAGGTTTTAACTAAAGCTTTTAAAGATAAAGAGTTTATATATGTAACAAGGGGAAAACCTATCATCAATGATGTAACAATGATTGAAGCTAAAAAAGCCGGTATCGATAAAGTGTGTAAAGTAGTAAGTAGCGGCGTAGATACTCCGGGGCTTGATCTAAGTAGAGCAACAAAGAGTTTTAAAAAGCTTTTCAAAAAAAGCGATATGGTGATAGCAAAAGGTATGGGCAACTATGAAACAATGTATAATGTTGTGGATAAGAAAGCTTACTTTCTTTTTAAGATTAAGTGCAATGTTATAGCAAGAAGTCTTGATAAAAAAGTAGGCGATATAATGCTACTTGAAAATGAACTTAGAGCCAAGAGCTAAAATCCAAAGGATTTTAAATGATTGACAAAGTTTTTACTAAAGATATAGAAAAGCAGTTTGAATTTGATGAAGAGGTAGCTAGTGTATTTGATGATATGTTAGATAGATCTGTACCTTTTTATAGAGATGTTTTAACTTTGGTTTCAACTCTTGTAGAAAAAAATACAAAAGAGGGTGATACAGTATGTGACCTTGGTTGTTCAACCGCTACTACACTTTTAGACATCTATAGTAAAACCTCAAAGAGATTAAATCTCATAGGAATTGATAATTCAAGTGCTATGATAAAAAGAGCTAAAAGAAAAGTAGCGGCATTCGGTGCTGATATCAAGCTCATTCAAGCAGATTTTATACAGGATGAAATACCTCTTTCAAAGATTATCATAGCAAACTATACTTTACAATTTGTAAGACCTGCAAAAAGAGAAGAATTGGTAAAAAATATATATAATGCGCTTGAAAACGGGGGATTGTTTATATTTAATGAAAAAATTATCTATGAAGATAAAAAACTTAACAAACAAATGATAGACATTTACTACGACTTTAAAAAACAAAAAGGTTATAGCGAGTATGAAATAGCTAAAAAAAGAGAAGCTTTGGAAAATGTACTTATCCCATATAGTGATGAAGAAAATATATCTTTGGCAAAATCAGCAGGTTTTGAAGATGTAAATATCATCTTTAAATGGGCTAATTTTGCTTGTTTTGTTGCACAAAAGTAGTTTTATCTAAAAAGTTCCGGTTTTATTTTTTTGATATTTTCTATTACTTCTATGATTTCATCTACTCCCATTTCTCCGTCATCACTGTTGGCATAATACTCATCTATACCGTTAAGATATATCTCGATAGCATTTTTTAAATGCTCTTTTTTGAGCCCCGCAAAGTAAAATGCTACTTCTAACATATCTACAAGCTGAGTTGACAACTCCTCTATCTCTTTTTCTGCTTCATTTAATTTCTCTTGCATATTATCCCCTTTTATATTTTTTTCTAAATTCTAAAACCTAAGTCCTTTGCTCTGTTGCTTTATATATCGCATCTTCTACTTGTTTTTTTATATTTTCATACAAAAAACTATCTTTAAAGCTTTTTATGATACCTCCGCTAGCATTTGCATGACCTCCGCCTTCTCCTATTTCATTGGCTATAATACTTACATCAACTTTTCCGTTACCTCTTAGAGAGATATTTCTTCTAGCATTTATATTCATAAAAAAGTCAAAGTCCGGATTTTTGACTAAAAAGTCATTGCCTATGACTGAAACATTAGTAATAGCATAGGTAAGTATGCCTTTTGCTCCTTTATAGTTGATACTCATTTCATCTTTTTTCTTTGTTAAAAGCTCAACCATATACTTTGATACAAGATTGTCAAGTGTATCATCTTTACTAAAACCTTTGAAAAATTTCTTTTTTAGCTTATGAAGAGCATTATCAAGAGCTATATTTGCCGCTGCTTTATCATAATATTCATAAGAATTTTCAAGCATACTAAAGATATACTCATTATTTTCTCTAGGAAACATTACTCTGTTTACCTCTTTAGCATCGCTTACAAGTTTTAAACATACTTTACCAAGTTCAAAATATTTATCATTACTCAACCAAATATCTATGGCATTTGTAACATCACTAAATTTCTTTAATTTATCATTTGGGTAAAACTTTTTTGAAAAATAATCATAAGTTATCTTAGTAGCACATCTTTTTTCATCCAAATAGTACCACTCAAATTTTTGGGCACACTCCCTACCGGTTTTATGATGATCTAAGAGTAAAAGTTCTATATCCTTTTGGCTATTTTTTACTTTTTCATCAAGCATTTTAGCTTGTTGTAAAGTTAAATTTAGATCAGTTATAAGTATGGTAACTTTATCTTTGTTATCTTTTTCAATATCGCTTAATATTTGCTCAATTTTTTGGGTTATTTCATTGCCATAGTTTGAATTGTAAAAATTTGTATCTTTAAAATACTCTTTTGTTATCAGTTGACATCCGTAGCCATCTAAGTCTATATGCGAAAGGTGGTAAAGTTTCATTATTTTCCTTTTATAAATTTTCTATATCAATACTTTTTAATACTTCAAAAGTTACATTTGGATCTATCTCTGCATGACTTAGTACTACTATGTCAAGTCCAAATTTCTCAAATATATCTTTTATAGATTTTCTTAAAAGCGGATCAACTATCAAAATAACCGGAGCTATACCTTTTTGGAGTACTTCTGCCGCTTCATTGCTCATGGTATCAACTAGAGCGTTGATTTGTCCTATATTTAGAAGTAGATCTCTTACTCCGTTTTTATCATTTAGTCTATCAAGAAGTTTTTGTTCGGTAGGTGCATTTAAAGTCAATAGTTTCAAGACGCCTTTTTCATCTTTATATAGATTTGTAATAACTCTGGAGAGTTTTGCTCTTACTTGCTCAACTATAATGTCTATATTTTTAGTTACTTCTGCTACATCACTTATGCTTTCAAGTATAGTTATCATATCTTTGATAGGTATCTTTTCATGAAGTAGTGATTTTAGAACTTTTTGGATAAGTCCTATATTTGCAACTTTTAAACAATCTTCTACAACTATCGGGTAATCTTTCTTGACATTTTCTATGAGTTTGCTAACTTCTTGACGAGATAGTAACTCTTCGGCATATTTTTTGATAAGTTCACTCATGTGAGTTGATATAACGGTAGCAGGGTCTATGACGGTATATCCTTTCATGATAGCTTCATCTTTTATATCAGATTCTATCCATATAGCTTCAAGTCCAAATGCAGGCTCTTTGGTAGGAATTCCTGATATTTCATCAGTTGCTAGTCCGCTGTCCATTGCTAGAAATTTGTCGGCATAAATTTCACCTCTACCTATGGATACACCTTTTAAAAGTATTTCGTATTCGTTGGGTTGGAGGTGCAAATTATCCCTTATCCTGACCTGAGGTATCAAAAAACCATAATCAGTTGCAATTTTTTTTCGCATATTTTTGATCCTAGAGAGTATATCTCCTCCTTGAGCAGGATCTGCTAACTTGACAAGTTGATAGCCAAGATCAAGTTCTAAAATTTCTTGTTTTAATATATCTTCAAGATTTTGCTCTTCTATTTTTCTCTCTTCTTCAGGAGTTAAAATATGTTCTACTTTTCCCTCTTTGACTTCTTCTTGTTTTGCAAATTCTTTTTTGAGATGTCCCTCTTTGCCCATTTTGATAAGATATCCAAGAGCCAAAAATAATACTCCTACAAAAAGTAGTGAAACAGTAGGCAAACCGGGTACCAATGCAAACATGATAAGGATAAAACCGACTATAAAAAGTGTTTTTTGTTCATTGACAAGTTGGTTTATAATACCTTCGGCAAAATTTTCAGTAGATCCGCTTGATCTAGTTATGATGATGCCGGTCGCGGTAGATACTATGAGTGCAGGTATCTGCGACACCAAACCGTCACCGATAGTAAGTATAGTAAAAGTTTTTGCACTATCGGCTAGGCTCATATTGTACTGAAACATACCTATCAAAAATCCGCCTATGATATTGATGATAGTAATGATAATACCGGCGATAGCATCACCTTTTACAAATTTACTTGAACCGTCCATAGCTCCATAAAAGTTTGCTTCACCTATGATGGCTTCTCTTCTTTGCCTAGCTGTTTTTTCATCAATTAGTCCCGCATTTAAGTCAGCATCTATTGCCATCTGTTTTCCGGGCATTGCATCAAGAGTAAATCTTGCTGCAACTTCGGCAACCCTAGTAGAACCTTTTGTGATAACTATAAAGTTGATAAGTACCAATATGGTAAAAACTATAATTCCTATGACATAATTTCCGCCGACTACAAACTGACCGAAGCTATCTATGATACTACTGACTGCTGAAGGTCCTTCATAACCTTTGCTGAGTATCATTCTTGTAGTTGCAATATTTAAAGAAAGTCTATAAAGGGTTATGATCAATATAAGAGTAGGAAATGTCGTAAGGTCAGTAGGTTTTGGAACATATAGTGAAATAAGAAGTATCAAAACTGAAACAGATATGGAAATAGTTAAAAAAAAGTCTAGCATATAGCTTGGAAGCGGGACAATGATGATGGCAAGTATTGCTATGATCAGTGCTACTATAGTCAAATCTTTGGATCTGACTATAAAGTCGATATAAGGAGATAAAAATCCTAAAAATTTTCTCTTTTTTGAAGGCATTTACATTATGTCTTTTAGTGAAATTTCCGATAGAAAAAGATCTATTTTCATTTGAAGTCTGTTTAAGAAAGGCCAAATCAGACAAACATCAGCTTTATTGCTTTTGCATTTGTTTTGAGAGGGAGAACATTCAAAAACGGTAGGTGCTTTTTTTTCAGCAAATTCTATCACTTTAAGTACAGATATATCTTCAGGTTTTCTTGAGAGTTTAAATCCTCCTTTAGCCCCTTTGTATGAGGTAAGTATATCATTTTTTGCTAAGCTTTGAAGAATTTTAGCTAAAAAACTTTTTGAAATATTTAGTTTTTTTGAAAGTGTATCTACATCAACGGCTTCATCTTCTTTAGAGATTACTATGAGTGACAAAAGAGCATATTCGCTAGCTTTGGTTAGTAACATAAATCTCCTTATGATTTAATTCTCAACTCTCACTTTTTAACTT
>JALVWI010000311.1:0-1812 GCA_027038335.1 Campylobacterales bacterium
CACTCCAAAAATATTTTAAATGAGGTTGCGGAAAATGTAAAGTTTTTAAAATCATACTTGATAGAAATATCTTTGTCATACCTCTCTTTTAAAGCATCTTTTTTTGATATAAGAATACTCTTTAAAAAGTTATCATCAAATTCACTTTTAACTAAATTTTTTATATTTAATTCATCCAAAAAATATGATGGCTTTTCACTCTCATTTTGTACGGCTGACAAAGCTATCTCTTTTGCATTTGAAAATAGCTTGAAGTAGTAATTTTTTTGTAAATTTTCTCTATCTTTTTGCGTAGGTAAACCGCTTTTTTTTCTAATATAGCTATTTAAAAAGAGATCTTTTGAGTTTTTTTTAGGAACATTTTCTTCATTAAAATCCACCGCTATAACCGCATCAAACTTAGAAAGTCTAGTCTCCAAAAGACCCATCACGGTTATCTTGCCGCCGTTTTTATCATCAAGTCTATTCTCTTTTAGTCTCTCCAAAAAAAGATATAATGCATCTTTAAAGCTTCTACTTTTAAGCTCACTTTCAACTCTTTTAAACTTAAAAAGCTCATTTTTATATATCAGTATCTCATCTTCGTTATCATTTTCAAAAATAAACCCCATCATCAATGAGTCAAACTCAACTTCATCAAACTTTTTATATCTATACTCATCAAATTTATCAAACTCTTTGAAAAATCTTTTAACTCTATAAATATTTTCATAACTTCTATCTTCAAGAAAGTTGTATATCGCTTTTACTCTTTGAAAAATTTTACTCTTTTTATATGAAAAACCCGCAGCAAAATTAAAAATATTTTCTTTATCAAATTTTTCTAACAAAGTAGCAAACTCTTCATCAGGAGTGACAATAGTGATATGTTCAGGCTTTATACCTATTTTTAAAAAGTCATATACCTTTTTTTTGACAAAACCTATTTGTATCATTTTACTACTAACAAAACTATACTCAACTTTTTTTATACTTTTTGGAAGATTTTTAGAGTTCATTATCTTCTTATTTGTAAAGTCTATGATATAATCTTTATCAATTTCAAGATTTATGCCGAACTTTTTAAATCTATCTACCATTTTGCCCGTAAACTCATTGGTTTGATATATGATATTTAAAGGGATATATTTTGACACATTTTGTAATAATTCAAATTCAAAACTATTTAAATATCCGTCAAGATAGAGTGTAATCTTAGAAAATCTCTGCAAAAACTCTCTATTTAAGCTATAAAGTTTCGGTAAAGTTATTTTGTCATAGTAACCGTTTTCTTCAAGCAGTTTTATATAATTTTTCAATAAAATATCCAATATATTTAAATGAGTTATATATTGAGCATAAGTATCATTTTTATCAATGGAAGAGATACTTATATGCTCCAAAGAGAGTTCTTCAAAAAAAGCAAATAAAAACTTAGATGATTTTAAAAAAGAGAGATAATCTTTTGGAATCTTTAAAGTATCAAATTTACTAAAATCAGCAGCTCTTTTTAGAAGCAAAACTCTTTTATCTTCATCAATACAACTTCTATCTTCTATGATAACAACTCTTTTTTCAAACTCATCCATACTCATACATTTAGGCAAAACAGTATCACAATACTCTTGATACTTCCGCCTTATATTTCTGCTAGTAGGATAAACAAACAATTCCACATCACCTTCTTTAATTTTTAATTTTTAATTGTTAATTTTTAATTTTATTATACCCTATTGACATTTAAGAAATATAATAATATCATTACAAATGACAAAAATGTGATATTGTTATAAAAATTATAAGTTAAAGTTATAATTATCTTAATAAAAGGAT
>JALVWI010000311.1:1912-5632 GCA_027038335.1 Campylobacterales bacterium
AGCGAGGGGAATTTACAAGGAGCTTTGCTTCTTGGAAAGGAGATGATCAAATGAAAGAGAAGGGTTTTAAAAAGCATATATATAGATATAAAAGGTACTATGTTTATATTGCTTTAACGATCATAGCATTAGGTCTTCCATGGATACGAATAAACGGCAATCACTTCTTTTTGCTCAATTTTGATCACATGAAGGTTCACCTCTTTTTTGTAAAATTTGATATGCAAGAGTTGTATCTTATGCCATTTTTGCTTATTATGCTTTTTTTGGGTATCTTTTTTATGACAACATTAGGAGGTAGAGTTTGGTGTGGATGGACTTGTCCTCAGACTATTTTTAGAGTAATATATAGAGATCTTATCAAAACTAAACTTTTACACATAAGAAAAAGTATCCAAAATAAACAAACTCCTGACAAACCCGGAACCACCGGTAAAAAGGCTATCGCTATATTGATATGGGCAGTTTTGGCTTTAATTGCGGGAGCTGATTTTATGTGGTATTTTGTCCCACCGGAGGATTTTTTCAAATATTTACACAATCCAAGTGAACACATGGTTATGCTCGGTTTTGTTTTGGGAATTGCGGCATTTTTGATATATGATATTACAAGATTAAAAGAGGACTTTTGTATATATGTTTGTCCTTATGCAAGAGTTCAATCAGTTATGTATGATGAAGAAACTATACAAGCAGTATATGATAAAGCAAGAGGCGGTAAAATATACAAAGAGGATGAAAGAACAGAAGTTTCAGTAGGAGAAAAACTGGTTCATAGCAAAAAAGAACTTTTAGCAATGAATCCGGATGCAGAGTGTACTTACTGCGAAGCTTGTGTAAGAGTTTGTCCTACTCACATAGATATCAGAGAAGGAACTCAGCTAGAATGTATCAACTGTCTTGAATGTGCTGATGCCTGTACGAAAGTGATGGGAGCACTTGGAAAGCCGAGTTTAATAGAGTGGAACTCTATATCAGCTGTTAAAGAGCACAGACGACCTCATTATTTAAGGTTTAGAACTATCGCTTACGGTATAGCTCTTACTATTGCTTTAGTAGCACTTTTTTGGATGAGTACAACAAAAGAGTATATGCTTTTAAATATCAACAGAACTGCTGAATTATACAGCTTTGAAAATCATGGCAAAACTGTGGACAATGCTTATGTAATGCTCTTTCAAAATACTGAGAATAAAAGGCATAATTATTACTTTGAAGTTTTAAAAAAGGACAAAACACCTTTTAAAGAGATATATATCAAAAGACCTAAAAAACCTTTTCCTTTAAATGCCGGTAAAAAGGTTAAAAAGATAGTAGTGTTGGCAACAAATAAAATCTTATCAAAAGATAGTACGAAAGATACTGTTATACCTATCATCATCAAAGCTTATGCGGTGGATGATCCTAAAAAGATAGTTGTTTATAGAAAAACTGTCTTTGCATTTCCAAGATATGACTACCTCCAAAAGGCTAGAAAACAATAATAAATTTTACGGTTTGGATGATTTCCAAACCGTAAATCTCCTTTTCAACAATTCTTTATATTTTAAGTTGTAAAATACTATATATACCTTTTTACACAAGGAGATAATTGTGAATAATTTAAAAGGCAAGTGTGCTTTAGTAACCGGAGCAACTTCAGGAATCGGTGAAGCTATAGCCAAAATGCTTGCACAAATGGGTGTAAATGTCATACTTCATGGAAGAAATCAAGAGAAGCTTGAGCATCTAAAAAATAAACTTCAAAGAGACTACAATAAGATAGAAACTGTATGTTTTGATGTAACTAATAAAAAAGAGTGTTTGGAAAGTACTCAAGCTTTACTTAAAAAATTTGAGATAGATATCCTTATCAATTCTGCAGGTCTTGCGGCTGGTTTTGATAGATTTGATGAAGCAAGTTTGGAAGATTTTGAAGAAATGATAGATGCCAATATTAAAGGTCTTTTGTATATCACAAGAACCATAGCTCCACAAATGAGAAAAAGAGATAAAGGGCATATCATAAACCTAGGAAGCATAGCCGGTATCATGGGGTATCCAAAAGGTAATGTTTATTGTGCTACAAAAGCAGCCGTAGGAATGCTAAGCGATACTTTAAATATAGACTTTGCCGGAACCAATATAAGAGTATCATGTGTAGAACCGGGAGCAGTTGAAACCAATTTTTCAAATGTTAGATTTAAGGGAGATGAAAAAAAGGCAAAAAAAGTTTACGAGGGGTACAAGCCGTTGAGTGCAGAAGATATTGCATATCTAATTATCTATATATTGAATGTACCAGATCATGTCAATATACAGCATGCTCTCATCATGCCTACCGCTCAAAGAAATCCATATATTATAAGTAAGGAGATATAATGAAAAAGATAATTGTTGTTGTAAGTTTGGCTATTTTTTCCTATGCGGGAGGTTTTGGCAATCTACTAAATAATTTTGTAAAAAATAAATCTTTCAACACTTCTTCTATCGCTTCAATTACACCGAATGATAGAATATCTGCTATAAAAGAGGCTTTGAAAAATGGTACCAAATACGCTATATCAAACCTATCAAAACAAAACGGTTTTTTATCCAATCCTCATGTAAAAATTCCTCTACCGTCTTCTTTACAAAAAGCTGCAAACATTGTAAGTAAATATGGCGGTAAAAAATATGTTGATAACTTTGAAGCTTCTATAAATCATGCTGCAGAAAAAGCAGTACCTAAAACTTATGAAATTTTTCAAAACAGTATCAAAAATATGAGCATTGAAGATGCCAAAAAACTTTTAAAAGGCGGCAATGGAAGCATTACTAACTTTTTTAGAGAGAAAAATTCTAAACAGCTTTATGAAAAAATTTATCCTATTGTTAAAAATAGCATAAGAAATAATAATGTTATGAGCTATTATAAAAATTTTAAAGGTTACTATCAAAAATATATGCCTAAAATGAATTTTGGAGGTAAAACAAACTCCATTTTAGGAACTGTTATGAATATGGCCAAACAAACAGGAGCTAAAAAATATATGATAAACTTAAACGAGAAAAGCCTTGATGATTATGTAACCAAAAAAAGTATTAACGGACTTTTTTATATGATAGCCAAAGAAGAGAATAAAATAAGAAAAAACCCACTTGCTTACTCAACAGGTATAGTTAAAAAAGTATTTTCTAAATATATGCAAAAGTAGGGTTGCCCCTACTTTTGCCATTATTTGACTGCTATCTCTTTTACCTCTTTAGCTTCTTTTTGGACTTTTGGAATAGTGATATTTAAAACACCGTTTTCATTTTTGGCATCGATTTTATCAACATCTACATTTTCAGGCAATGAGAAAGTTCTCATAAATTTTCCATAGCTTGATTCTATCTTATAATAATCCTCTTTTTTAACTTCATCTTTGAACTTTCTTTCACCTGAAATACTCAAAGTTCTGTTTTCAGGGTCGATATTTACTTTGATATCTTTTTTATCGATGCCGGGAAGGTCAACTTCTACGATATATGCTTTATCATCTTCTCTAGTATTAACTGTCGGAACAAAAGCATTGACTCCCTCTTTGTCATTTTTAACGGCTGGAACATCAACCGCTCCCAAAAGTCTTCTTTCCAAGTCTCTAATTTCAGCAAAAGGATCAAATTTAGTCAATAGCATTTTACACCTCCTACAAAAATTTGTGTAATTATACCAAGTTGATATTATCTTTGTCAAGTATATTTCATAAATTTTATAAG
>JALVWI010000312.1 GCA_027038335.1 Campylobacterales bacterium
GGTTCATTTCTTTGCCTTTGGCAAGTGTCAACTCCTTCGACTCTCTCAAGAATTCTGCTAAAGTCAAATTTTTTGGCAAACTCATCATCTACTACTTTTAAAAGATCACTTCTTCCTACTATCTCATCTATAGAAGTATAGCCCAAACTTGCCAATATCTCTCTAACATCTTCAGCTAAAAGTGTAAAATAATTTATAAGTTTATCGACCGTACCCACAAAATGCTCTCTTAAAGTTTTATTTTGAGTAGCAATTCCGGTACTACATTTATTTAAGTGACAAATTCTAAGCACTTTACATCCAAGCACTGCTAAAGCTCCCGTTCCAAAAGCATAGCTTTCAGCACCTAGCATCGCAGCTTTGACAATGTCTAGTCCAGTTCTCAAACCTCCGTCAGTTTCTAGTCTAACAAACTCTCTTAAATGATTGGCTTTTAAAGTATTGTGAGTTTCACTAAGTCCTATCTCCCAAGGATCTCCTGCAAATTTGATAGAAGTTAGAGGTGCTGCCCCAGTTCCTCCGTCAGCTCCGGAAATGATAATCTTATCCGCATAACATTTAGCAACTCCGGCTGCGATAGTTCCAACATGTGAAGATGAAACCAACTTGACCGAGATCATAGCATCAGGATTGATTTGTTTAAGATCAAATATCAACTGAGCCAAATCCTCAATGGAGTAAATATCATGATGGGGAGGAGGAGATATGAGAGTAACTCCGGGCATCGTATATCTAAGGCTTGCTATAAGAGGGCTTACTTTATGACCGGGTAGTTGTCCGCCCTCACCCGGTTTTGCACCTTGGGCTAATTTTATCTGTATCTCTTCTGCACTTCTAAGATATTCAGGAGTTACACCAAATCTTCCGGAGGCTATCTGTTTTATCTTAGATCTTTGAGGACTTTTAAGTCTCTCAGGTTTTTCACCGCCCTCGCCTGAGTTTGATTTACCGCCTAGCTTATTCATAGCTTCTGCCAAAGCTTCATGAGCTTCTGGAGAGATAGAGCCAAGACTCATAGCAGCAGTTGAAAATCTTTTAAAAATGTTCTCTTTTGGTTCAACTTTTTCTATATCTATGGCAACCTTATCACTTTTTAATTCAAAAAAATCTCTTATTCTTTTAAATTTACTACCATCTGATATTTTCTTAAGATTTTTAAAATCCTCTTTTTTCCCAGTTTTAGCAGCTTGATGTATGGCAAAAATAACATCTGGAGAAAACCCATGAAACTCTTCACCTTTTAAGTATTTATAAAACCCACCTATTTTTATAGGAAAAACTCTATTTTTTTCATTTGGAGTATATACTTCTTTGTAAACTCTATCTAGCCTCTCTTCAATATCTTCATATCCAAGACCCGGCACCAAGCACTCTGAACCTCTAAAACAATCCTCTACTATCTCTTTTGAAAGTCCTAGTACATCCATCAAAGCTGAATTTCTATATGATGCGATAGTAGAGATACCCATTTTAGATAATATTTTTAAAAGTCCGAGGTTTAACGCATTTAAAACATTTTTAAATCTTATCTTTCTCTCATAAGAAGAGAGTTTTAACTTTTCACACTCTTGTAAAACTGTGGCAAAAAGAAGATAAGGATATATAGCACTTGCACCGTAAGTTATCAAAGCAGCCATAGAGTGCGAATCATAAGGTTCAGCACTTTCTACCACGATAGATACTAAATGTCTTACACCCTCTTCTAAAAGAACTTGGTTGACCCTACCCACCGCCATTGCCATAGGTATAGGCTTTTTATTTTTTCCTATACATCTATCACTCAAGATAACTATCCGTACTTTTTCCTGTTTAACGGCATCTACCACATCATAAGCTAAGTCATTCAGACTTCCTTTTAAATTCTCTTCAAAAAGAGTTGAAAAAGTTTTATTTTTATAGTATTTATCATATCTTGGCTTACTAGGATCTCCAAAAGATAGTAAAACTTCCATCTTTTCCTGCATAAGTATAGGTGTGATGACTTTTAGTCTTTTTGCATGATATATATCTTCGTCGAGTATATTTCTAACTTCACCGAAACCTGTATTTAAACTCATGACAATCCTCTCTCTTATAGGATCTATCGGAGGATTGGTAACTTGGGCAAATTTTTGCTTAAAAAAATCAGTAAAACATCTTTGTTTGTCGCTAAAAGCGGCGAGCGGGGTATCGTCCCCCATAGAGCCTGTATTTTCCTTGCCCTCTTTCATCATAGGCAAGATAACCATATCTTTAGCTTCATAAGTAATGTTTACTATTCTTTGCTTTTGTTCAATATTTTCTACTTTATAGTCTTCCATATTGGAAAAAGGCATATCTATAAATTCTTGCAAATAAATCATATTGGTATTTAGCCATTTTCCATAGGGATTTAAATCTTTTAGATAACTATCTATATCACTATTTTTAAGTACTTTTCCATACTTAAGATCAACTCCTATCATTTCACCGCTTTTAAGTTTACCTCGCTCTACAACATTACTCTCTTCTATGTCAAGTATGCCGTATTCACTTGAAATGATAATTCTTTTATCTTTTGTTACGATATATTTTGCCGGTCTTAAACCGTTTCTATCCAAAATACATCCTATATGCCGTCCATCAGTTAAGCTGACGGCAGCAGGACCATCCCATGCCTCAAAACAAGTACTCATATACTCGTAAAATGCTCTTGTATTGGAGTCCATATACGGTGCATTTTGCCAAGCAGCAGGTATCAAAACTCTAGCGGCTTTGAAAAAATCCATACCGTTTTGAAGTAAAAATTCAAACATATGATCTAAACTTGCACTATCACTTACTTTATTATTAGTGATCGGCAAAAGTTTTTTAAGTTCTTTATCTGTAAATACGGGACTTTTTATATATTCACTTTTTGCTAAAAAATTAAATCTATTGGCCGAGATAGAGTTTATCTCTCCATTATGTGCTATATTTCTAAAAGGTTGAGCAAGCTTCCATTGAGGCAAAGTATTGGTAGAAAATCTTTGATGAAATAGTGCAAAAGATGTTTTGAAATCTTTATCGCTAAGATCAAGGTAAAATTCTTTGATATGAGTTGGCATAACCAAACCCTTGTAGGATATGGTTTTATCAGAAAATGAACAGATATAAAATTCGTCATATTTTTTTAATTTTCTCTCTATTTCGCGTCTAGCAAGATATAGCGATGCACCAAATCTTTTAGTAGCAGAAAGTGAATTGGGAGCTACAAATATTTGGATAATATTAGGTAAACTTTTAAGAGCAAACTCACCAAGAGCATTGGTATCAATAGGAACATCTCTATAAAAAAGAACTCTCAAATCATTCTTGTAAAGTATCTCTTCTATGATCTCTTTTTGCTTATCCTCTTGCATAAACACAAAAGCAACAGCAAATTGTTTCGGCAAATCAATACCTTGTTGATTTGCCACTTTTTTCATAAAACTTTTAGGCATTCCAAAAAGAAGTCCGCTACCGTCACCACTCTTTCCATCTGCAGCGACTGCACCTCTGTGCATCATTCTTTCCAATGCCGTAATGGCATCTTGTGCATTTTGATGTGTAGCTCTATTGTCAATACTTGCCAACAATCCAAAGCCGCAATTATCTTTAAAATTTGTATATCCGCTCATAGGCAACCTTTCAAATAAAAGTGTCTGACCACTAAAATTTGCTGATTATATCTAATGAATGGTAAAAATTTGATAAAACTGTATTTTTGAGTATGATTTACATCTGATCTTACGCGCACTATATCGCACCTTCAACATTATAAAATGTGGTATAATACGAGGCAGAAAGTTTTTAGCATAGCTGAAGCTATTGTGATAATTTTCCAATGAAGTAGAATACCGCATTTTATAATGCTTTTCGGGTGAGATTTAAAGTGTACGATTGCATCGTTAGTTTCACTTTAACAAAGTACAGGCTATACAAAGCAAAACCGCCTTACACTCATACACTTTAAAACTTACTGATAGTGCGATATAGTGCGTAAGGTCAGATATTTATGCAAGGCTATATAATAAATGTTTCAAAGGTAAGAGAAGAAGACCTCTTAGTTACGATTTTAAATCAAAAAAAAGTAAAAACTTTATATAGATTTTATGGGGCTAGACATTCTCATATTCACTTAGGATATAAGATAGACTATGAAGCTCATCCTACAAATAAAGATAATCTTTTTCAACTAAGAAATGTCTCATCTTTACCATACAAATGGATGTTAAACAAAGAAAAATTTTATGTATGGCAACAATTTTTACAACTTTTATACAAGCATTTAAGAGATATAAATGAGATAGATGAATTTTATTATAATTTGCTTGAAAAAATATCACTCTGTATTGAAAAAGAAAATCCATACAGAGTTATAGTAGAATCCTATCTAAAATTATTAAATTTTGAGGGAAGAATTCATAGTAATTTTAACTGCTTTATATGCGGAAATGTTATAGAACATAATATTATCCTAGTTAGAGGATTCCTTCCTGCATGTAAAAACTGTATATCCAAAAGAGGATTTGATGCAAAAAAAATAAATACCCTTTTTAAAGAAAAAAATTCTATCCTGCTTGATGATGAAGAGATTGCAAAATTATATACTATAATCTTAGAAGGATTATAAGTGTCTAACTATAAAATTTATCTAATGCTAGTCTTCATAAAACCTTTGCCGTTGCTTGCCCATTTTCTTACTGTTTTTATCTCTTCTTTTGTAAGTTTTGTACCTTTATGCAACCAAGTATATTGAGGAAACGGCATAGGTCCTGCTACAGTTCTGTAGATACCTTTTTTCTCCTGTTGTTGTTTTTTAGGAGAGTATGTATTCCATATACTAAAATTTAATGCAGCCCTACCGCCTTTGACATCATCGCTTATTGTCCAAGAAGCAGGTGCTACATAACTCCACCATGGCCATTTTGTTTGATTTGAATGACAGTCGTAACAAGATTTTTTAAATATAACCATAACATTTTTCGGAGCATTTATCTCTAATGATTTATCTGCTTTAGGATTTGTCTTCTCTTTGCCGTAAGGTACAAATTGAAATACAACAAAAACCAAAATAATTATGCCCAAAACTCTACCAAATATTCCCATGTTACTCTCCCAGTTTTATTATCTTGTCACTACACCACTTAGCCAAATCCATATCGTGTGTTATCATCAATATACCGACATCATTTAGAAATTTTAAAAGTAGCTTCATGGTGTCAAGTTGCACGATATTATCAAGTGCCGAAGTCGGTTCGTCCGCTAGAATTATATCACTTTTCATTAAAAGTACTCTTAAAATGCTACATCTTTGTAACTGTCCTCCACTTAATTGATGAGGAAGTTTATCTAAAAAATTTCTATCCAAATCCAACTCTTCAAGAAATTTTTCCATTTCATCAATATCAGCAACATCTTTTATCTGATTGATTATAGAGTATGAAGGATGAAAAGATGAGTAAGGGTCTTGAAATATTTGAGAAACCTTTTTAGCTTTTATTGTACCTTTTTGAGGTTTTACTTCGCCACATATCAAAGAAAAAAGGGTACTTTTACCAACCCCACTTCTTCCAACGATAGATACAACTTCCCCTCTTTTAAGAGTAAGGTTAAAATC
>JALVWI010000313.1 GCA_027038335.1 Campylobacterales bacterium
AAACTTGTAGGGCTTGGTAAACTCATGAGAAATTCACCGTAAGTCATTTGATCAACTGAATGAAGTTGAATCTCAACAATGGAACGCATAATAGCTGAAATCTGAGAGGAGAGATTTCTTGCCATTTTATCATGTATCCCTTTTACTGCACGAAGTTGCTCTTTGCTTACTCTGTTTGGTCTTTTAAAATCATAGAGTATGATCTGTCTTTGATCTATAATTTCATCAGCTGAAATATCGGCAGTTTCTTCCTCATCAACAACTTCAAGTAGTGCATCAATCTCTTCTTGACTTAATATATCAGCCATAATTACTTCCTAATTCATTTCTTATCTTTCTTATGAGTTTTTTATGAATTTGTGAAATTCTTGACTCGCTAATACCGAGTATTTCACTTATCTCTTTTAAGCTTAACTCCTCAAAATAGTATAGTTGAATGATAAGTTGCTCCCTTTCTTTAAAGTTACTCAAAACTTTTTTGATAGATTCTATAAGTTCATCTTTCTCAACTTGTTCTTCAGTATCGCATTTATCAAATATAACCATTTGTTCGGTAATGGGCAATACTGAGGAAGCTTCAGAAATATTTCTTACTTCTCTTATCTTTTTTTCACTCTCTCCTAAAACTTCTGCAAGATATTTATCGTCCGGCTCTTCATCAAACTCATCCATATACTTTTCACATTCTGCATCAATAGCTTTTATAAGCCTTCTATTGTTTCTACTTACTGTATCAAGACTTCTAAGATAGTCAAGCATGGAGCCGTAAACTCTCTGTTTTGCATATCCCCAAAAAAAATCATTTCTACTTTCATCATATCTTCTTGAGAGTTTTATAGTCTCTTCGGTACCTATAGAAATAAGATCATTTACATCTATACTGCTTGGCAATCTCTCTTTGAGTCTATATGCCATAGCTCTAACCGCAGGTAAAAATTGAAGAGTTAATTTGTCTCTTTCTTCTCTTATTTGCCTTTCATAAGCATTAAGCTGCGATTTTGCCGTGTAATTCATTGTTGTTTATTCTTATCTTTTTTTCTCTATCCATATCTACAACATCGACTAAAGAATTTATCTTTTTTTCTCTATTTTCTAGCTCATATATAAAGTAGTCACTAACTTCCTCATATTTGCTCTTATCAAAAATATTTTTAGAAAGAGTTTTAATATCCAAAAAATTAGCGATACTTAAGTGTATGAGCAAATAAAAAAAGAGTGTTATTAAAAATGTATAAAATAGTATATACATTGGATCATTAAAATTGATAATAGAAAATATAAGCCCTATAAAAAAGCCGCAAATTGTAAAAAAATATATAAAATTTTCTATTTTCAACTATTACCCTTTGTCAAAACTGTTCCATTAATCTTTTGAAAAAATTGCTAAAACTATTCTTTTTTGTTTTGTCAAGCACTTTATGTTCCAATTTATATATTAACTTTTTAATAATCTCTTTAAATTCCAATGTGGCTAGAGAGTTAGGATGCTCTTGTACATAGATACTTCTTCTTCTTATACTTCTGGCTATGTTTTTATCATTTGATATATTTCCAAGTAATGAGAGTGTAAAATCATTTGATATATTGTTTATAGCTACTTTGTTTATCTTATCAAATATCATTTTAGCTTCATTTGCATTTTTGACCATATTTAGTATCATAAATACTTCATTTTTAAATGCACTAGTTATCTTTATAGTTGCATAAGCATCAGTTATAGCTGCAGGATCAGGAATAGTTACAACGATAACTTCATCAGCGGCATTTAAAAAAAGCCTTGTATTTTCTCCTATCCCAGCACCTGTATCGATTATGATATAGTCAAGATCATCTAGTGATGCAGTTTCCTTCATAAATCTTTCATAGATAAACTGATCACTATATTTTAGTATTTCATCTCCGCTATCCCCGGGAATAAGTATGAGATTTTTTTGAATAGGGGCTATTATCTCATCAAGTGAACATTCTCCCTTCAATACATTTAAGATATTTTTTGAGCATCTTACATTTAAAAGTACATCCAAATTGGCTAAACCTATATCAGCATCAAAAAGAGCCGTTTTGTATCCATAGTCTGCAAGTAAAATTGCCATATTTACACTTATAGTGCTTTTTCCTACCCCACCTTTACCGCTAGTTACGGCTATAAATTTAGTTTTTGGATTTGAATTATTTGAAGATGCTACGATATTTTTTAATTTATTTGCTTGATTTTGCATCTCTATCCTTCTTGAAACCATCCAAAATGCAATCAATTAAAAATTCACTACTTGCACACATAATATCATCAGGAACTTCTTGACCTATAGAAAAGTAACTAAGTGGCTTTGCTACCTCTTTTACTAATGAAAAAATATTACCAAAACTTTTTGTTTCATCAAATTTTGTAAAAATGATTGTATCTATATCTAAATATTCAAAATTATTATAAATTTCACGCAAATCTTCCAATTTTGTGCTAGAAGAGAGCACAAGATTGACATCTATATCAACTTCAGAATTTTGCAAAAATTCTTCCATTTTTGCTAATTTTTCCTTGTCATATTGAGAGCTTCCTATGGTATCTATAAGAATAGTATCACAAAATGAAAGTGAGTGAAGTGCCCTAGCAAAATCGCTTATATCTATAACATCTTCTATGGGAAGTCTCATCATTTTGGCAAATTGGAAAAGTTGCTCTACCGCACCTATTCTATAAGTATCCAAGGTAATGATGCCGACTTTTTCTCTCTTCTCCTTTAGATATGAGTATCTAGCAGCCAGTTTTGCCAAAGTGGTCGTTTTCCCTACACCTGTAGGTCCTACAAACATCATGATGTGTTTTTTGCCTTTTTGTATGTTTGATTCTAGCCTAACGGGTATCATTTTTCTAAGAAGTACTTGAAAATATCTTTTTACACTTTTAGAATTTTTTCTCATATTGTAAGGCATATGCTCTAGTGTCAATTCCATAATAGAATCTAGATCATTTTGATCCATTCCGCTAAGTTTTGCTTTTTTATAGATTTCTGCAAATTCTGAGGGGATATTGAGTTTGCCTCTTTGAGGGGATTTTTCCTCCCAAAACATTTCTTGGATAAGTTTAACTTTATCTGAAAGCCTGATTATTTCATCTTTTATCTCTTTGTAATCACTGTCGTCAAGTTTATTTTTTTGAGTTTGTGATGTTAGTTTTTCTTTTACTGATGTAGAAGTTGTTATGTTTTCTATTTGAGATATTTGTTTGGCTGCTTTTGAAATATCTAAAAGTATATCACTACTTTTTTTCTTGGATTTTTCTTTTCTTTTTTGTATCTCTTTTTCTTCAACAGCAACTACTACTTCATAGACTGCACTCTTGCCGAGACTCTTTTTTTGTATCTCCTTTGTACTTACTACGAGTGCATTTTCTCCGCATTGTAGTTGAGCTTTTTTTAGTGCATTTGAAGGCGAATCTGCCGTAAAAGATAAAAGTTTCACCTATTGTATTCCTTTTTATACATTTTAAAAAGTGTTTTATTGTTTTTAAATATCTCATTTAAAGGCAACAAAACACTATCTCTTTTTTTATATCCCGGATGAGGAAGCGTTAGTTCACTTTTTTTATATGTTATTTTATCATAAAATATTATATCAATATCTAAAGTCCTTGGAGAATTTTTAAATTCCCGTCGTCTTTTAAATTTTTTTTCTACTTTTAACAGGTATCTTATGAGTTTTAAAGGCGGTAAATTTGTTTTTAAAATCATTATAGCATTATAAAAATCGGGCTGATTTGTATAGCCAAAAGGTGGATTTTGAAGGATTGAAGAGGTTTGTACAATATCTAAAAAAGTGTCTCTTTTAAAAAAATGAAAAAGCTTTTGAAATCTTCTTTTTGTATCTCCAATATTACCTCCTATGCCTACAACAACAGTATGTTTTTTAGTGGATATTGAGTTTGTTTTATAAGGAAATTTGGGTATCTTGTAAAATTGTAACTCGTGATTTGTAACTCGTGATTTGTGACTTCTAATTAATAATTCCATCTAAAACCTTCACAATATCTCTCCTTTGCCGTTTCTTATCACTACCATATCCTCTATCCTTATTCCAAACTCTCCGGGTAGATAGATACCGGGTTCTATTGTAAAGACCATATTTTCTTTTAAAATTGTTTCATCTCTTTTGGATATGATGGGAAGTTCATGGATATCCAAGCCTACTCCATGACCTGTAGAATGGATAAAATATCTACCATATCCTGCCTTGTCTATGACTTCTCTAGCAGCTTTATCTATATCTTTTGCTTTTATTCCTTCTTTTGCAACTTTCAGTGCCTTATCTTTGGCTTTTAAAACTATATCATATATCTTTTGTCTTTTCTTCTCTTTGAATTTCTGTTTTATATTAAAATGACCTTCATTATTTATCTCTATCATTCTGGTTCTATCACTACAGTATCTTTTATATTTGACTCCGGCATCAAAAAGAAGTAGATCATCTTTCTTTAAAGTTTTATCTCCCGGCAATGAGTGCGGTTTTGCGGCATTTTCATTGATAGCAACGATAGGATCAAAGCTGAGAGTTAATTCACCTTGATTTGTCAAAAACTCTGTTGCCTTAAAAAAGAGTCTTTTTTCATTTTCTCCTATGCCTCTATCTTTTAAATAGTCGGCAAATCTATCAAAACCTTTACTACCTAATTTGACGGCTTGTTTTAATAACTCTATCTCACTATCGGTTTTGATGATTCGTTTTTTTTGTGAAAAATTTTTCTCTTTTTTAAAGTAACAGTTTAATTTGGAGCTTAATTTATAAAAATCCTCTACACTCCAATCAAGAGGGTCATATATAAGCTTTTTGATTCTATTTTTTCTTATTATTTCTCTTGCGGTTTTTGCTAAGTCATACTCGCTTTGTATGACGGTAGCATTTTTTACATTTTCATTAGCTTCAGTAGTATATCTTCCGTCAGTTATAAAAAAAGTTTCACTTCCAAGGCATAAAAATATAACATTATCACACGAAAAGCCGCATTCATAATATACGGCATTTTCGTTTTTTAGGATAAAATCCATCAAGCCTGAGTTTGGTTTTGAGCTTTTTGTTGCTCTTTTAAAGCTTGAATTTCATTAAATATTTGAAGCATTCCTATCATAGCCAAATGGTATCCAAAAGGACCAAATCCCATGATTTGACCGTGGCAAACAGGAGCGGTTAAACTTTTTTGTCTAAACTCTTCTCGTCTGTGGATATTGCTAACATGAACTTCTATGGTAGGAAGTTGAACCGCTTGGATGGCATCTCTTATAGCTACAGAAGTATGGGTATAGGCTGCCGGATTGATGATGATGCCGTCAGCATCACCTAGGCACTCTTGTATCTTATCAACTATTTCGCCTTCCAAATTTGACTGGAAAAACTCAATATCTATCTTATTTTGCTCTGCAACTGCTTTCATTTGAGCATTTATCTCTTCAAGTTTCATAGGTCCATAGATCGCTTGATCTCTGATACCCAACATATTCATATTTGGTCCATGAATTACTACAACTTTCATTATTCACCTTTATCAAAAATTTT
>JALVWI010000314.1 GCA_027038335.1 Campylobacterales bacterium
TATTATTTTTTATCAAGTTCTATGACATAAGTACCGCTTAAAATATCATGAAGTGTTTTATGATCTTTTCTAAAAAATGCTACAAGTTCACCTATGACAATAGTTGAAGAGATTACAAAAAATATATATCTTAAGATAGATTTGACAAATGAAGGTTTTTGTTTTGTTTTTGCATCTATGACTTTTAAATTATAAGCTTTATATCCCGGAGTTTGTCCTTTTATACTCCAAAAAAGTATCATGATAATACCGTAAACTATCCACAAAGAGTTTCTGGCAATTAGTGAATTTTGCATATCATCTTTACCATTCATAATAATATAAGTTACAGTATAAGCAAGAGGCATCATGATCATAAACATATCTGTTAAAAATGCTTTTATCTTAGAAGGAATAGAGGCATAAGGGGTAGTATCTTGAATAATTTTTTTCTCAGATTTTTTACCCTTTTTTATGTCTCTCCATCTCATTAGTTTCCTCTGCTTCCCGGTTTTATAGCTTTGCTTCCATCTTTGCATAATGGACAGCTTGAGGGATCATATATCTCAAATTCAAAATTGCCTAGAGCAAAGAAAGGTTTATCAGTAGGTAGTTTGCACTGGGCTTTTGGCTCTTTGTTTTCTTTGTAAATTTTGCAAAAGCCTCGATTTGCTAAAGCAGCAAATCCTACTATTTTTCCACCCAATTTCTGAATAACTTCAGCTGCTTCAAGAGCTGAACCTCCTGTGGTGATGATATCTTCACAGATGAGTACTTTTTCATCTTTTTCAATTTCAAAACCTCTTCTTAGGGTCATTGTCTTGTTTACTCTTTCGGTAAAAATAAACCTAGCTCCTAAAGCTCTTGCCAATTCGTATCCTGCCAAAAGACCTCCAAGTGCAGGTGAACAAATCGTATCTACTTCAATACCGGCTTCATTTATCATTTTTGCTAATGCAGTTGCTAGAAGTTCGGCTGTTTTTGGATCTTCTAAAACTTTTGCACTTTGGAGATAATATTTTGAGTGTTTGCCGCTACTCAAAAGAAAATGTCCTTCTAGTAAGGCATTGGCATCTATATATATTTGTCTTAAGTCCATCAGTTATACTTTCATAAGTTCAGTTTCTTTGTTTTTGACAAGTTTGTCAACTTCTCCTACAAAGTCATCTGTTAATTTTTGTATATCATCATGGGCTTTTTTGCTTTCGTCTTCTGTGATCTCTTTCTCTTTTTCAAGATGCTTTATCTTGTTGTTTGCATCTTTTCTTACATTTCTTATGGCTACTTTTGCTTTTTCACCCATAGCTTTTGCTTTTTTTGCACTCTCTTGTCTTTGCTCTACTGTCATAGGGGGGAAGAAAAGTTTTATACTTTCACCGTCGTTGTTTGGATTGACACCTATATTTGCTCCTTGGATGGCATGTTCTATATCTTTTAATATATTTTTCTCCCATGGACTTATGGTGATAGTTGTAGCATCGGTTGCCAAAACGGTAGCTACTTGATTTAGTGCGGTTGGTGTACCGTAGTAATCAACTTTGACATTATCTAGTATGTTTACCGAAACCTTTCCGCTTCTAAGTGTGGTAAAATCTTTTTTTAGAGCTTCAATACTCTTTTGCATAGACTCTTTTGTATTTTCTTTTATTTTATTTAGTGCCATATTTATCCTTTATCAAAAGTTTTGTTTCAATTGCATTTTTTACATTTATAACTATTCTACTTCTTTTTTTTATAAGTTTTTTATCTATTTTTTCATCAATCAGTCCATGTTTCACCTTTAGCTTGTTCCAACCATATCCGCTGAGGTAATATCCGGCTGATTTAACACTGTTATTGTATAATTTTGCCATAATCTTTTTTAAAATTCCATTTTTTGGATACTCTTTTGGAGCTATTATGTCTATATTAAGTTTTTTATAATTCAAATCTCTTTTTAAGTTACTTTTTCCTACCAATGCATTTCTATCCAAGTCATATATGTTACTATATTTATTTACAGCTCCGATATTTTGATTTATAATGGCTTCAAAACCAAACTTTTTTGCTATATTTTGTACCCTCTTGTCATACTCTCCGTAAGGGTATGCAAAATATTTTGGAGTTATACCAAGTTTTTTCTTGATAAGTTCAAGCCCCTTTTTAAAATCATTTTTTAGATATTTATCGCTTTTATATGTCATGTGCGGATGAGAGTATGAATGAAATTCCAAATTTCCATATTTTGATATCTCTTTTAACTCTTTCCATGAGGTATAGTCCGGATATTTATCTTCAGTAGCTTTTACATATATAAAAAGTGAAAATGGATAATGGTATTGTTTAAAGATTTTAAGCCCATTTTGATAAAAACTTTTGAAGTTATCATCTATGGTAAGTATTACCCATTTGTCATCTATTTTTTGATGATTTTTCAAAGCATCCACCAAAGTATCAAGTTTTATAACTTTATAGCCATTATTTTTAAAGTATTCAAACTCTTTTTTTAACTCTTTTATGGATGTATCGGTTGTAGGATATCTTGAATCACCAAATCTATGATAAACAAATATGTGAGCATCACTTAAAAGAAACGTAGGGTATAAAAGAAAGGATAAAAATAGCTTTTTTATCCTTTCTTTTTTTAAAATATTTTTACTTAGTAGTTGGAGCTTTTGGAGCTTCATTTGTTTTTGTTGCAGTAGGTATAGAAGGTATTACAGGAGCTTTTTTGATGGGTTTTTCAACTTTTATATCTTCCGCTAATGAGGCTTTTTTTGATTTGTTGTACACATATCCGAGAGCCAAAGTATTTACTATAAATAAAAATCCTACAACAAATGTAAACTTTGCCAAAAATCCTGCAGGTCCTTTTGCCCCAAAAAGTGACTCATTACTTCCGCTGTAAGCTCCAAGTCCTATGGAAGAACTTTTTTGTAAAAGTACAGCAATAGTAAGTATCACGGCAAGAATAAATTGTAAAACCAATATAATGGTTGTCATAGTTAGTATCCTTTTATAAAAAATAGAGTATAATTTTATTCTATTTTTAGATTAGCCTTGAATTATATCTAAAAAATATTAAATATAGGTTTAAAAGTTGATTTTACCATTTGAAAAAGAGTTTTCAAAAAATGCTTCAAGTTATAACATGTATAACATCATACAAAAAGAGGTAGCAAAAAAGGTTATCTCTTTGATTGAGAATAGTCCAAAAAGGATACTTGATCTAGGCTGTGGAAGTGGAGAAATTTTCAATCTTATAAATTGGAATTTAGAGAGTTTTACCGCAGTTGATATATCCAAAAAAATGTGTGAACTTCATCCTAAAAATCCATATACTGAAGTTATCAATGCCAATTATGAGGATGATGAGTTATATGAGATGCTAAGGCGGAAAAAATTTGATATGGTTGTATCTTCATCATCACTACAATGGTGTTCAAATTTGGATAACATGGCTAAAAAGATTTCAAAACTCTCAAGAAATTGTGTTGTGTCTCTTTTTTGTGAAGGAACATTTAAAACTATATATAAACAAAGTAAACTTGAGCCATTTTTACCAAACCGTAAGGAAGCTTTAGAGGTTTTTGAAAAATATTTTGATATAGAATATAGTATTGAAAACTATAATCTATTTTTCGAAGATAATATTGCTAAATTTCGCTATATAAAAAAAAGTGGGGTAAGCGGCGGCAAAAGAAGACTTAGTTTTAAACAAACAAAAGATTTGATAAAAAATTATCCACTTGATTATTTAGAGTTTGAAGTATTGTATATAAGATCTAAAATTCCTTTGTATAGAGCAGATTGACTCCCTCGGCACTTTGTTGTACATTTACATCTATTTGGATAGTTTTGCTTAATGAATACTGGATAATAATGCTTGAAATTACATCATTTTTGTAGATAACTCTTACTTTATCATTTAAACTCAATCCTATCTCATAGCCAAATCTTTTGTCTTTGGAGCTTAGTATGTTTAGTGTATCTATGTTGATATGGGTAGTATTTTGAAACATTTTTTTTAGTCCGATACCGTAAAGAAGTGAGTTTAGAGATATAGAAGTACCTGAATGACTGCCAAATCTAAAAACATTATTTGCGGGTTTTCCAAACAATATATAGGACATAATGTCATTTTGATTCATAGGTGGATTTGATGAAAATATAAACAATGGCGAAGCTAGAGTATTTTCTATGTAAATTTTTATCTTTATGTCGTTTGGCAATTTGTATAAAAAGTTTAGATTTAGATAGGGGTTTAAAGGTGTGGCACCTCTTAGATAGACTCTACTTTTTTGTAAAATAAACTTTTTACCACTTTTTTTTATGCTTCCTTTTGTGATAGTTATCATACCTAGATATTCTTTAGCATTTCCCTCTTCTTGATAGATAAGAAAGTCAGGGATAAACTTTAACTTTATATCTTTAACTTCGTAAGAGATAGGTTTTGTTGCCTTTACAAATATATTTATCTTTCTTTTTAACGATCTGTTTAGATGTAAGTTTTGTATGATGATGATATCGTTATCCACAAGATTGTATGTTTGTTTTGGTTTTATATGCAACACTCCTTTTAGCAGTGTAATTTTTCCGCTAAAATTTTGTTTGCCATTGGCTTTTATGATGACAGATATGTCGGCATTTGCATTGATATCGGCTTCTTTAGAAATGTAGTGGAAATTTTTTCCTCTTAATCTTAAATTACACTCATTTTTAAAAAGATTTGCTTTGCCTTTAAGAGTTAAATTATCAAATATGTAAAATTTTTTAAATACTACTTCGCCGTTTTTTGAAAAGCTTAATTTAGAGGGCTTGTTAGAATATATATAATGATTTTGTATATAAAAGCTATATCTGTCTATGATTGCATTCAAATTTTTTAGAGTAAATTGCAATGAAAAATCTTTTCCTCTATAAGGTTTGTCTTTATCAATAACTGCCGTAAACCAAGGCATTTGCACTTTACTTGAAAAAATGATATCTTTTGATACGATTAGTTTTGAAGTAATGATAGCTTTTGCATCTATATAAAAGTTTCTTGTGGGTTTAAAAATCCCACTCTCTTTTAAAAATCTTTTTAAAGATGCTACAGTCGTATCAATATCCAAGGAGATACTTTTATCTTTTTTTATAATTCCTTTTATATCAAAATAACCTGAAGAAAGATTGCCCCATCCTCCAAGTTGTTCTTTTTTCTTAAAAAGTGTAATATTTAACATATTTGCATCTATATTTAAGACTTTACTATCTTTATCGCCGTAAAGCGTGATATATAAGGGTGAAAAGTTACTTATATCATGATCTTTAAAAAACTTATATCTTTTATTTGGTGTAAATTTTACTCTTGCAAGGCGGTTTTGCCCAGTTAATTTGTATTTTGCTTTAAATTTTCCTAAAGAGTTTTTTATATGTGCTTCTCCTTTTATGTAAAAAGGATCATAACTTATAATTGTACTAGAAGTTATATCGCTTTTTATATTTTTAAATATATTAGGAATATTCAAAAAATTCAATGAGCTTTTTTTGGCATCAAAATTTAGATAAAATTTTTTATAGTCACCTTTTGCTTTAAAAGTATAGTTTTTGGCGATTCCTTTGAGTGTGAAATGATCCATATTTCCTTTGATGTCAACTTTTATATGCTTAAAAGGAAGTTTTATGCCTGTTTGCGAAATAGTAGCATTAAGTAATGAATTAAACTTTCCTTGCAAATTTATTTTTGCGGTTTGATTCATCAAGAGTTTAAAGTTGTCTTTTTTTATAGTGTAAAAAGTCTTGGCATTTATAAGGTTTGTTGCAAAAGGATAATGAAGTTTGATATCAATATTTTGCAAAGTTATATTTTTCAATACGGCTTTACTAATATCGGAGGATATATCAAGGCTATTTTTGGTAAATCTTATTTTTGAGATAAAAGGATAAGGAGTATATGAAAAGTATTTTAAATATTTTTTATCTATATACCATTTTGCATTTGCTAGATAGATACCTTTGCCATAATCGCCTTTGGCAATAATTTTTATGTAATGAGGCATCAAAATGGATATATCGACATCTTTGGCTGTAAAATTTTTGTAATTTATATTATTTGAGGTTATATTAAGTTTTACGGTACGGGTATTTTTTTGTAGATTTGCTTTTAGTGTAAGAGTTGTTTTATCTATTTTGTATTTTACTTTTAGGTTATCTGTATTGTTTTTTACTCTTGCTATTCCTTTTAAAACAAAAGGTAAACTCCATAATGTAGCTTTAGAGCTGATATTGTAGTCTTTGTATAGTGTATTTATCGCTATATCAGTTCTATGATAATTGCCGTTTATAGTGCACTTTAAACCTTTTGAACTAGCTTTTAGAAAAACTCTTTTTTTATTAGCATATAAGAAAGCTTTTATGTGTTCAAACGGTAGTTTAACGGATGAGTTTTTTATATCGGCTACTATGGATGAGGTTAAATTTTGCTCTTTATTTATATAACCTTTTTGTTTAAGAGATAGTTTATATCCCTTATAGGACAATGAATATATGGCACTAAAATCGGCTTTATTCTGCTCCAAAGAGTAATTTGCTTTGAAGTTGATATTTTTTACTCTAAGTGATGAAATTTTTAGTGATTTTACATGAGAAGAAAGGTGTATATTTTTCATATTTGCTTTTACACAAAAAGGTAAAACTTTTAAGTATGGTGTAAAGTTGTCGGTATTTAGCTCACCACTACCGTTAAAAATATTATTATCTATCTTGCCTTGTAATTTTATTTGATATTTATTTTGCAATTTGGCTAAAAGTTTTATATTTTTAGCAATTATCTTATTTTGGTATGTCAAGCCTGTTATTTTGGTATCAATAGATATATTTTTATCTTTTAAATGAATATTAAAATGCTTTAATGTTATATTGGAGATAGAAAAGGGGTGCAAAGAGGTAGATTTTTTGCTATCTTTTTTTAAAAGAGCAGGATATAGATCTGCATTATTTATGATAATGTCGGTAATTCTTGGAGCTTTTGAAAAAAGTTGAGGCAAAAAATAGGAGATATGTAACTCTTTTGCTTTAAAAATGTCTTTATATTTTATATTTTTGAGTGTAATATTGCTTAGTAAAGATCCTTGTATGGTTTGGTACTGTATGCCATAACTTTTTATATATTTATCTCCTATATATTTTAAAAACTCATGTTTTGATAATATAATAGATACAATAGTTATGCTTATGATAAAAAAGAGTAAAATATAACTAAAAATATAAAAAATCTTTTTTATCAAAACTGTTCTCCTATCCTAAAATGAAAAGCATGTTGTTTTGCAGGGTGCGATATATCAAAACCTATATCAAAAGCCAAAGATCCTATGGGGGTTTTATATCTCAGGCCAAACCCCAAAGAGTTATAGCATTTGGAAAAATTAGGTATGCTATCTTGAGATATATAACTGTTGTCGCTAAAGAGTACTCCTCCAAAATTTCCTTTGATAGGAAACCTGTATTCAGCAGTAATTTCAAAGATGGAGTTTAATCCGATAGGATTATCGTTTTTATCTTTAGGTCCTAGTTCTCTATATGTATAAGCACGGTTACTATCCATTCCTCCGGCATAAAAACGGTACGAGGCAGGTATATCACCATCTATCTTATGTAGAGAACCAAAATGAGCCTTAAGAGCAATTATATAAGGTAAAAAAGGTAGAATATAGCCATCTTCTATCTCATATTTATAATATGATGCATCAGATATGACGCTTTTTATAGAGCCTAGAAGAGTGCCTTTGAAAAAGTACCCTTTTGTAGGTTCAAGCATATTGTCTCTTGTGTCTTGTATAAATGATATTTTAGCTGATGTTAATAAAAAGCTACCTTCTTGATAAGTTTGCAAATCATGACTATCATATACTTTGGATACATCTACGATGATATCCCCTTGTAAAATGTTTGGTCTGTTTCTGTATTTTAAAAAAAGAGTCTGTAGATACTTTTTTTCTTTAAAGCCGGGATAAATTTCACTACTATATTTGCTTTGAGTTCCAAAAGTTTTTTTATGATACAAAGGCATATCAAAGTTTATGGTAGCAGATTTTTCGAGGTGTGTGTATTTGGCAAAAAATCCAAGAGTTTTTAAATTTCCTCTGAAATTTCTATCTTTTATGCCAAACACCGCCTCCACTCCTTCATCGCTATTGGCTCCTATACCGGCTTGCAGATAGAAAGGTTTTTTATTTTCCTCTATTTTTATATTTATATCTACGGTTGCATCGTCTTTTTTTGTCTGTTTTATAATAACACTTGATATACCGTCTCTTGCATAAAAATTTTTGTATGTATTGCTAATCCTTTGCAAAGAGTATTTATCACCTTTGTTAAAATCTAAAAAATATTTTAAAATATTTTTATCTATATCTTTAGGAGAATTTATCCTAATATTACCAAATCTACATATCTTATTTGGATTTACTTCGTAGGTTAGATAAGCTTTATTTTTTACTATATCTATCCAAGCTTTTGTATCTAAATCAACTAAGCAGTATCCTTTATCAATATAGTATTTTTTTATCTCTTTTTTACTTTTTTCAAAATTATTTGCCGAAAAAATTGATCCGTTTTTAAAAGGAATAAATTTTTTTATGTTATGCTTCGATATGACCGAGACAGTTTTTACAATGATAGGTTTTCCCTCTTTGATATACAAATAAACAGATCCGTTTTTTATGCTATATTGTACTTTACAATGATAAAATCCCCTCAACTTGTAAAAATTGATAAGTTTACTTTTTATAAAAGGTAAAGTTTTAGCATTGATGAGAGTATCTTTTTTCCAAAATTGATAAAATGGCGGTTGTTCTATACCGAGTGCCTTGTAAAGTTCATTTGAATTGATATGGTAATTGCCGATAAAATGTATATGATAAGTTGCTGCATATAAAAATGAGATAAAGACGGATGATAAAATAAATCTTTTGATCATCCGTCTTCCATAAGTATGTTAAATAAGGATCTAATCTCTACTGTTAAAGATTCCTAGTATTTGCAAAAGTGATATGAAAAGATTTAGAAAATCAAGATAAAGCATTACTGCCGCTTCTACAGGTGTTTCTACATTGCCTCTTATAATTTTTTGTGTATCATAAAGTATAAAAGCACTAAAAAGTATAGAACTTACACTTGCAATAATAAGTTGAAACAATGGACTTGCCATAAAGATATTGATAAGACTTGCTACAATGACTACTATCAATGTGATAAAAAGCATTTTCCCCATAGCAGAAAAATCTCTTTTTGTATTCATGGCAAATACAGAAAGTCCACCAAAAGCTACAGTAGTTAAGATAAAAGCTTCAGTTATGATATTTGCACCGCCCGGCATCGCTAAAAATGCTGATAAAGTAGGAGCCAGTGTCAAGCCTGTTACAAAAGTAAAAGCAAATAAAAGAACAAGTGCCAATCCCTCTTTTTTCTTTGCTACCATAAGTCCAAAAAGTAGTACAAATTCAAGTATCACAAGACCCCAAAACCATCCTGCAACACCTATTTTGCCATCAGGTGTTACTTTAGTTAAAGAGTTTGCTAGATACATTGTACCTATATATGCCCCCGCACTTGCAGAAAGCAAAGAACTTGCAAAAAGTTGATAAGTTTTTTTAATAAAAATAGCTAAATCACTTTTTGAGGTAGTATTTTTTTCTCCGGTAGCACTTTGAACAGTTCTATTTTTTATATATTCTCTATCATATAGAGCCATTTTTCCCTCCAAAATATTTTAATTTAATTATTATTATATCTACAAATTCTTAACAAATAGTAAATAAAAAAAATTAACTCATTTAAAGTTAATTTAGTATTGTTTTATTATTAAATAAGTTACGATTTGATATAGTACAAATATCCTACATATTAATTAGGAGTTACTTTTGATATTATATGATGAATTTGGACAACTTTTAGGAGCAGATGCTAATAGCATAAAGCTTTTTGGATGTAACGATATAAATGAATTTAAAGAAAAAGTGCGTGATATCTCAGACTTTTTTGTAAATAAAGATGGGTATATACATAAATTTGACCACTATAATTGGATAGATTTTTTAAACTATTCTGAAGAAAATATTGATAAGGTTTTGATCAAGCAAAAAGAAAATAATGTTGTTGAAGCGCAAGTAATTATAAAAGAGATATATAATCTTATTAAAATAAATAATTCAAAAACTACTTATATGGTAGATTTTATAGAACAAACTATATTGCCTTTTGAAAATGAGCCTTTGATAGAGGTCAGAGAAAATGATAAAGAGGATAAAGAAAATAATATTTTAAATAATAAAATAGAATTAAATTATGATAAAATAAAAAATGAATATGATATAGACAAAGAGTTCTATCATGAGCTTTTAAATGATTTTATTTCTGAAAGTAGAAGTGATTTGAATTTGATGAGTACATATACAAAAAATAATGATTACAAGGCACTTTTGAAGATGATATATAGGTTGAAAAGTATTTGTACAAATTTACATCTAAGTGATTTTTTATCTATATTAGATAATATAGAAAAAAAAGTTATAAATAAAAACTATGATAATATAAAACATTCTTTTGACGATTATGAAAAAATGATAAATATACTTATAGAAAATATAAGATAAATATGAAAGGATATTTATGAAATTAAATACAAATTCAAGCTTAAAACTAACTAGCTTATTTCCTCTTGCACTGTTGCTTTTACTATCTTCATATTTTATGTATCTATCTTATTCTCAATATAAAGATACACAAAATTTTCAAGAAAGACTCAAATCCAATAAAATACTTAAAAATCTTTCAATAAATTTAGCTAAAGAAAGAGGTCTTAGTGCAACATATTTCGGAAGTGAAGGTAAACTAGCAAAAAATGTACTAAAAAAACAGAGAGAATTAACAAATAATGCCATAAAAAGATTTGATAATTATTATAAAAATAAACCACTTGACACTGAACTTACAAAAGTTTTTAAAGCATTATCTCAGATCGCAAGTGTTAGAACATCAGTAGATAAATTGAGTACCACATTTAATAAAATGTTTTTTGGTTATTATTCTATGGTAAATGCTCTTTTGCATAATGAATATAAAAAGATATTGATTGTTCAGATGACTCCTGAAGTTACAGCCGAAGAATCTTTGGAAACAGACCTTTTTCAAGAGATGGAAAAAAGTGGACAAGAAAGAGGTTTTATTTCTTATGTAATTTCAAAAGAGAGAGCATTTACAGTAGGAGAATTTTCTACTTGGCTTAGGATATTTTCACAGGCTGATTTGACAAATTTAAGTTTAAATATTTTAGACAATAGTTTAAAAAATAAACTTTCTACTCTTTTTCAGAACTCTGATGCTAAAAAACTTTACAATGAACTTATTAATGCAAAGATAGAGATTATAAAAGGAAGTAATACCGGTGATTATCAAATAGATCCTTCAAGTTGGTTTGGCTTGATGACGCATAAGATAACCTTGTTGAATAAGGCTGACAGTATTGTTAGCTCTAGAGTTGAGGTTAAAACAACCAATCGTTTTAAAAATGAAGTTTTGCCAAGATTTATTATAGCCGCAGGCGTTCTTTTGCTGACAATATTCTTACTAATCATAGGATATTTTGTAAGCAAATATATAAAAAGAAGTATTGCAGAACTTGAAAAACTTTTCAGCAAAGTAGGTCAGCTAGCAGATATTGATGAAGAGATTGATTTTCAAACAACAGGAGGTATTGAAAAAGGTTATCGTATTATAGAGATTGCTATAGATCAGATCCAGCAAGATAAAAAGATAGCACTTGAAGCAAGTAAAGCAAAAAGTATATTTTTGGCCAATATGTCTCATGAGATAAGGACACCTCTAAATGGTATTATCGGTTTTACAGAGCTTTTGAAAAATACAGATATAAGTGGAGAAGAGAGAGACTTTGTTGATATTATTGAAAAAAGTTCAGAAAATCTTTTGGAAATTATCAATAACATATTAGATCTTTCAAAGATAGAGAGTGACAAGATCGAAATAGAAGAGATACTCTTTTCTCCTATAACAGAGTTTGAAAATGCTGTTGAAGTTTTTGCGGCAAAAGCAGCAGAAAAAAATATAAGACTTTCATTTTATATGGATCCTAGCCTTAACAACTATCTAAATGGTGATCCGACAAAAATCAAAGAAGTCTTGATCAATCTTTTAAGTAATGCTATCAAATTTACCCCAATTGACGGTGAAATAGATGTTGAGATAAAAAGAGTAGGCAATGTTGATGCATTTGGAAAAACAAAAGTACAATTTTCAGTACGAGATAACGGTATAGGTATTTCAGAGGATAAATTAAAAACCATCTTTGATGCTTTTTCTCAAGCTGATTCTACAATCACTAGAAAATATGGAGGAACCGGTCTCGGTCTTACTATTTCATCCAAATTTATTGCCTTAATGGGCGGTAAACTTGAAGTTGAGAGCAAAGCTAAAGAAGGTGCTAGATTTTTCTTCACCCTTGACTTTGATGAATCCCCTTCAAGTGAATTTAATTTTAAAAATGAATTTATAGAATATAAATGTGCACTTTTGGCAAATGAAAAAGATAGAAAATATCATACAAGATATTTGTATGATTATCTTAAATATTTTGGTTGTGATGTAGTCTTTTTTAATAATTATAAAGAGATAAAAGGTTTAATATATAGAGAAAATATTAACTTTTTAATCTTAGATGTTGACTATATGAATGAGGATGAAATAGAGGATTATAAAAATATATCTATTCCGGGTATTGTTATCCTAAAGTCTTCTATGCAAGTAATTTCACATAAATATACGAATGATTATTTAAAACCTTTGTATGAACCGGTTAATGTTACAAAACTTGCAAATATGCTTGAAAAACAAAGAAAGCATTTACCTAAACTGGAGGATAGAAACAAATTTAAAGAAGAACTTGATGAAGAGATCTCCGAAAAAAAAGATACTAAAGATATTGAGGAGAGCGATAAACTTAAAATTTTAGTAGTTGAAGATAATGAGATAAATAGAAAGCTTATAAAAAGAACTCTTGAAAATTATAATATTGAAGTAACTTTAGCAAATAATGGCAAAGAAGCTTTAGATGAGGTAAAAAATAGAAAATTTGATCTTGTGTTTATGGATATAGCAATGCCTGTTATGGATGGAGTTGAAGCACTTCATGAGATATTGAAGCATGAACTTGAAGTAGGTTCAAAACATACACCTATAGTTGCCTTGACAGCTAATGCTTTAAAAGGTGATAGGGAGAGATTTTTAAATGAAGGTTTTGACGAATATGTTACAAAGCCTATAAAGAGATCTAATGTAGAAGCAATTTTACAAATGTTTTTAGGTGATAAATATCTAAAAAATGAAAATGAGCAAACCGATAATGAGAACAAGGTAGAAGAAGCTGATGAAAATGAAGAAAAAAAAGAGATAGAATATGATATAGAAGATTCTTTAGAGAAAGAAGAAGAGCATCAAGAAAATATCGAACTGACACCTTCTTTAAGAAATGAAGAAACAAATACAGAGATAAAATCTATAGATGTCGGCTTAAAGCCTTTTGTAGAAGAAGCAAAGCATAAAGAGATTGAAAAAAAACCGGAAGTTTTTGAACATAAAGAAAAAACTATACAGCAAATCCAGCAAAGAGAAGCAGACAAAATCAATGTTCTCATTGCGGAAGATAATGCTATAAACCAAAAACTTATAGAAAAAACACTTCTTGATCTTGGTTTAAATGTTGATATTTCAAACAATGGAGAAGAAGCTTTTGAATTATTTAAAAAGAAAAAATATGATATTATCTTCATGGATATCTCTATGCCTGTTATGGACGGCATTGAGGCAACTCATGAAATACTTGCCTATGAAAAAGAAAATGATTTGATACATACTCCCGTAGTAGCCTTGACAGCAAATGCATTACCGGGGGATAGAGAAGCATTCTTGTCTGAAGGATTAGATGAATATATATCTAAACCTCTCAAAAAAGAGGATATTGTAAAAATATTGAAAATGTTTTTAGATTATGACATGAATGAAGAAAAAGAAGAAGATAAAAAATATGAAGAAGCTAAACAAGAGCAGGTATATGATAATACAGTAGAAGTTTTAAGTAATATTGATGATAATTCCGAAATTGATAAAACTAAAGCAGAAGAGGATAAAGAAGCTGTTAATGTAGTGCAAAAAGATGTTTTAGTGTATAAAAATAATCAAATCGAAGCTAAAATTTTATCTAATATGATAAAAAAAATGGGTTATAGAACAGACCGTACTTCTAGCTTTGATAAATTTTTAATGAGTATAGAAAACAATCAATACAAAGTTATACTTTTTGATAAAGAGTTGGACTTTGTTGATAAAGATGAGATAATTGAAAAAATCAAAAAAACAGATGAAGAAAGAGGTAGAAAAACTTTTATAGTTGAATTTGTAAATATGCAGGATAATGACAAAAATGAGGATATATCCAAGGTTGATGAAATTATGGATAATATTATTAACAAAAAAAGAACAAGAGAAATTTTAATCAAATATATAGGGTAAAAAATGGGTAAAATAAATATACTTTCAGTTGATGATGATTTTATAAATCTAAAGTTAGTTAGTTCTATTTTAAAAAGAAATGGTCATATTAATAAAGTGGTGGAAGCTACAAACGGATTGGAAGCTTTAGAAAAATTAAAAAGTAATAAAGATATCAATTTAATTTTACTAGATATGGTTATGCCCGTAATGGATGGATCTAAGTTTTTAGATAATTTACTTGCCAATGAAGAGTGGAAAAAGATTCCTGTGATAGTTCTTACAACTGATGAAACAACAAAGCAAGAAGTATTTGAAAAAGGTGCGTATGACTTTATTTTAAAACCCGTAAGAGAGTATGTACTTAATGAAAAAATAGATAAAGTTGTAGAACTTTATAATAATTAACTATATATTATGCAAACTGTTAACAAATACGGAGTATATAAGGTTAATTGTAAAATCAGCTAAATTATAGGAGTTTGTATGCTTCCGGGTGAAGAACAAAAGGGATGTATGGGAAATTTTATTGTAATATTTTCTATTCCTTTCTTGCTTTTTATAGCAGCAGTAGTCGGTTATCTAGGTTATTTATCTCTCAATATAGAACTTCATACTTTACTCATTTTAGGATTTATCTTTTTAATTTTTATCTTTTTTATAAAGCATAATGCAAATTATACTGCTTGTAAATTTAGAAATTCTTTTTATGAAATGGAAGAAAAGTTAAAACTTTTTCTCGCAAGTAATGAACTTGAAATAAATGGTAAAATCAAATCTCTTTCAAATATCGATGAATTTTTAGAAAATGAAATTTCTAACTTAAGAAATGATAATTTTTCAACAGTTGCTTCAACTATTTTTCCAATGTTAGGAATATTGGGAACTTTTATAGCTATTGCTATGTCTATGCCAAACTTTTCAGTACAAAACACAGAAGCATTGGATCATGAGATATCATTACTCTTAAGCGGGGTAGGTACAGCATTTTATGCTTCGATATATGGTATATTTCTCTCTTTGTGGTGGATATTTTTTGAAAAAAGAGGTATAAGTAAGATAAATGCTTTAGTTTTATATATAAAAAGATTATATCAAAAAAATATATGGTCATATGATGAACTTGAAAAATATAAACTTATCATTGCACAAGAGAGTAATACAAAAACAATAGATACTCTAAAAGAAGTATTCAATATCGATATGATAAAAAATCTAAACCAAAGATATATAGAAGATTTTCAAATTATTGTAGATAAAACTACAAATAGCTTTGAAAAAATTACTTCTGATATGCAAAATGTAATGAGTAACTTTGAAAATTCTCTAAAGCAGATATATCATAGTGAAAATGCCCTCAAGGCAACCATAAAGATAGATGAAACATTAAAAGATTTTACAAGTGCTACAAATAATTTACAACAAGTTATAGAGAGTATAGATACAAAACTTTCAAGTAGTGTGGAGAAAAATTTTGAAAAAGTTGATAAAGAAGTGGCTGATATAGTGGTGAAATTGGCAGATTTCGGATTTTTGCTTGATGAGCAGATAGAAAAGGTGCTTTTAGTTATCGAACAGTATCATAAAGAGGTGCTAAAACAGTTAAAATGAATTTCTTAAAAAATGATAATGAAATACTCAAGTTTCTCAAAAATATAAATAAAAATCAAGAATGCTTCTCTTGTTATAGGCAAAGCTTTCATGAGAGGAATTTTTACCGGAGTTTGCTTTAGTGAAAAAGAGATTATCAGATGAAAATGCAAATTTTTGGATATCTTATGCTGATTTGATGGCGGGATTGCTATTTGTTTTTATACTTCTTATAGGAGCTATTGTAACAAAATCTATCCTTTTAAAAAGTGACCTCCTTTCAAATAAATCAAAACTCAAAAAAAACAAAACAGCACTTGAACTTAAAAATGACGAAATAAAAAGACTTAAAAAGCTACTTTTGCAAAAAAACACACAACTTGCTTCTTTTAGTAAAAAAGTAATTATATTGCAAAATGTTATCAATGATGTAAATGCATCACTGCTAGAAAAAGAGAGAAAGATAAAAGATTTTGAAGGCAAAGTTTTAGTACTATCCAATGAATTAACTGACATCAATAGTAAAGTTGAATTGAGAGATAAAGAGATAGTAAAACTTTTAAATGAACTTGGAGAAAAAGAGACAAGATATGATAGGCTGGTAGAAGATCTTAACAAAACAAAAAAGAGGATAAAATCTCTTACAGGAATTCGTATAAAAGTAATAGCCGAACTTAAGAAAGCTTTAGGAAATAAGATAGAGATAGACCCAAAAACAGGAAGTATGAGATTTTCATCTTCAATACTTTTTGATAAAGGTAAAGCAAAATTAAAAGAGAGTGCAAAAGAGGAACTAAAAAAAGTTTTTTTAAAGTATGTAAAAGCGTTGCTGAGCAATCAAGATATAAAAGATCATCTTGATAAGATTATTATCGAAGGACATACAGATAGTGACGGTGGATTTTTATACAATCTCCAACTTTCACAAAAAAGAGCCTATGAAGTTATGAATTATCTTTTATCGCTCGATTTTGTAAAAAAACACAATCTTAAAAAGATAATGATAGCTAGCGGAAGGTCATACTTAGATCCGATACTTGATAAAGACGGTGTTGAAGATAAAGAAAAGTCAAGAAGAATAGAGATAAAATTTACTCTTAAAAATCAAGATGCTATGAAAGAGATAGAAAAGATACTAGATGAAAAAGAACAATGATTTTCAACCCATCTATCTACAAGATGCCAAAAGACATATAGATTGGATATATGAAAAGATAAAAAATTCTTCACAAGATAGTAGAGAATATGCCAAAAGAGAAAAACCGTCTATCTTCTCAAAATTTATAACTTTTCTAAAAAAAGTCTTCTAACTATTTACTAATCACGAGTCACGAATTACTATTTTAATACGGATTTTCATAAAAAATATAACTTGTTGAATAATCACTAAATTCAAAATAAACCTTTTTTTCATTGCTATCTATCTTGAAGTTACGGTTCAAATCAATATAACCGTAACCATATCTATATGGTCTTGGTTTTGAATCATTTGTGCCGTAAGCTGTAGAAACTTTATCAATCCCGATAAATCTTTTTACAAGTTTATTGCCGGCATAAATATCTAAAACACCGTTCGTTCCAGTCCAATTTTGTATGCTTCTTCCTATTTTATTTTGAGTTTCCTGAGTACAGCCTGTAAAAAATACAGATATAACAATAGCTAAAGTTGGTATTATTTTTTTCATTTTAAGCCTTGTAAATTTATTTTTACTATTATATCAAGTTTTATTTGATATAATAGTAAAAATAAATAGGGAAGGATAGATATGCAAATTTCAATGCTATACAGTAAAATACATAGAGCTACTGTTACGCAGGCAAATTTAAATTATATTGGCTCTATAACCATTGATAAAAAGTTGATAAAAAAAGCAAGGCTTAAAGTAGGACAAAAAGTAGAAATAGTCAATATAAATAACGGCGAAAGATTTAGCACTTATGTAATAGCAGGTAAAAAAAATAGTGGTATTATATGTTTAAACGGAGCAGCTGCAAGAAAAGTAGAGATAGGTGATAAGATTATCATCATTGCTTATGGATTATTTCATGAAGAAGAGTTAAAAAAGCATAAACCTATAGTTTTGTTTGTAAATAAAAAAAATAAAATAAAAGAGATAAAAAATTATGTTTGAAAATATGGATTTTAGTAAAATGGGTGAAATGTTAAAAAAAGCCCAAGAGGAAGCAGGAAAACTTCAAGAAGAGAGTAAGTCCAAAGAGTTTACTTCAAAAAGCGGAGGAGGACTTGTAAAAGTCAGTGCAAATGGAATGGGTGAAATAATTGATATAGATATAGATGACTCTTTGCTTGAAGATAAAGAGTCTTTGCAGATACTGCTCATAAGTGCCGTAAATGATGTGATAAAAATGGTAGAAGACGATAAGAAACTCGCAGCTTCAAAAATGTTAGGTTCGCTTGGAGGATTTGGCGGATAATGAAACTTTTAGTAGGATTTATACTTTTTGCTATTACGCTTTTTGCCTCTATCAATCCTATAAAAAGTGATTTTAAAGCCTGTTTCAATAGATACAATTTATCTTTAGTTAAATTTAGAAGAAGTTTAGCCATAGCTGTAGGCAGTCACAAACTACTCTTTTTTTCAAAAAAATATCAAAAAGGCTATATAAAGAGAGATCCTTTTTTAGGTTTATATCTTTTTCGTTTAAAAAAAAGAGTTAACCCTGTCAAATTTTATCCATTTGTTCAGGCAAAAAATCAGATAGGTATTATCGGCAATAATAAGTTTGCAAAGGCAAAGATTATTTCATTATCAAATGGTTTAGATAGTTTTGCCAAAATGGATAAAAATATAAAACCTAACAGATTGATAACATGTGTATGTTGTAGAGCTTTTGGCTTAAGTATAGGAGGTAAAAGCTTTATAGATAGTGATTTTATCTTGAGATTTTTAAATAAAAAAAAAGTAATATATGCTGATATGGGAGTAAAATTTATCCAAAAAGGATCAAATATATTGATAAAAGAGGTAAATCCTTTTTTTAAAAATATATGGTTTAAAAAAGGTGATAAAATTATATCCATAGACAGTAAAGTATATAAAAATGTAAGTAATTTAAGTAAATATATCCTTTTTTCAAAGCCGGGCAAGATCGTCAAGATAGTATATAAAAGAGGTAAGCATATATACAAACAAAATGTGAGATTGAAAAGAAAATTATCAGGAGGGTTGATAAGGCGAACCTATCTAAGATATATAGGTTTGGTAATGGGATATGATCTAAAGATACAATATGTTATAAAAAATTCATTAGCTTTTAGGCTTGGTCTAAAAAAAGGGGATAAACTTTTAAAGATAAATGATAGATTTGTCTATCTATATAGTGATATTCAAAAAGTTTTATCAAAAATTAAAAAAAGAGAGATATACTTGCTTTTTAGCAGAGATGATTTTCAATTTTTTGTACATTTTAGGAGATAAATTGGAAGAAATTTTAAGAGACTTTGAAAGGTATCTTGAAGACAACCTACCTCAAGTAGAGAGTTTTCACCCATTTTTTAATGATACTCTTCAAAAAATGTTGCTTGCCGGTGGAAAGAGATTTAGACCGGAGCTACTTTTGAGTGTGATAAACGCATATCAGCCGCTTTTGATTTCAAATGCTTTTCCGGTCGCTTTGGGAATTGAACTATTACATACTTACTCTTTGATACATGATGATTTGCCGGCAATGGATGATGCTGAACTTAGACGAGGTGAAACAACTTTGCATACTGTATATGATGAAGCTTCCGCGATACTAGCTGGAGATGCATTAAATGCTCATGCCTTTTATATGATCTCAATCGCACCTTTAAGAGATGATATAAAAGTTAAACTTGTTAGCGAATTATCATACAATGGCGGTATAGGAGGTATGGTTTTAGGTCAAGCGATTGATTGTTATTTTGAAAATAAAACATTAGATTTGGATGAGTTAAAATTTTTACATATTCATAAAACTGCCAAACTTATAGCAGCATCTCTAAAAATGGGAGGTATAATAGCTGGGATTTCAAAAGATAAGTTAGATAAACTTTTTGATTTTGGTGAGAGGCTTGGACTTTTATTTCAAGTTCAAGATGATATTATAGATGTAACTTTAAATGAAGATGAAGCAGGCAAAACAACAGGAAATGATAGTAGTAAAAACTCTTTTGTTAATCTTTTGGGTATAAAAAAGGCAAAAGAGTATAGAAATGATTTGAGAGATAAGTTGAAAAATGATAGTAGTGAGTTTGATAAAAAACTTTCAAATTCATTGCAAAAAATACTTGATAGATTTAAGGATAGTTAAATATGGATAAAAAAATGTTAAAAAAGATGGCAGATACCATTAGGTTTTTGAGTGCGGATATGATCCAAAGAGCAAATAGCGGACACCCGGGAGTTTGCCTTGGAATGGCAGATGTTGTTACAGTTTTAAGTTCTCATTTAAAACACAATCCTAAAGATCCTAAATGGTTAAATAGAGATAGGATTGTTTTTAGCGGTGGACATGCTAGTGCTATGATATACTCATTTTTATATTTAAGCGGGTATGACTTGAGCTTGGATGATCTTAAAAACTTCAGACAACTTGGAAGTAAAACTCCCGGACATCCTGAATATGGCGAAGTTCCCGGAGTTGAGATCACAACAGGACCTCTAGGACAAGGTGTGGCAAATGCCGTGGGTTTTTCTCTTGCCTCAAAATATGCCAAAAAATTACTAAATAGTGAAACAGCCAAGATAATTGATCATAAGGTTTACTGCCTATGCGGTGACGGTGACTTAGAAGAGGGTATAAGCTACGAAGCTTGTGCATTGGCAGGAAAAAATGAACTTGATAATTTGGTACTTATTTATGACTCCAATAAAATTACTATAGAAGGAAGTACTTCAATAGCTTGGAATGAAAATGTAAAAGAGAGATTTTTAGCTGCACAGTGGGATGTTTTAGAGATAAATGGAAATGATTATGAAGAGATCGAGAATGCTTTACAAAAAGTAAAAAACCAAACAAAACCTACTCTTATCATAGCAAATACTATTATAGCCAAAGGTTCTTGTAGTTTTGAAGGCAAAGCGAGCTCTCATGGTTCACCTTTGGGAGAAGAAGATATAAAATGCTCTAAAGAAAAAGCCGGTTTTGATCCCGAAAAAGAGTTTTTTGTAGATGAAGATGTGTTAAGTAGATTTAGATGTGCTATTGAAAAAGGTGATTTAGCCCAAAGAGAGTGGAATAAGCTTTTAAATGAAGCTCCTTTGCTTGAGCAAAATGAAGCACTAAAAGCTCTTTTAGAGCCTGATTTTTCCAAAATCCAGTGGCCGCAGTTTGAGGCTGGAAGTGAAATAGCAACTAGAGAATCAAATCATACTATACTAAATGCAATAGCTAGGGCAATTCCGGGATTTTTGGGAGGTAGTGCGGATCTTGCTCCTTCAAATAAGACTCATTTAAAAGATATGGGCGAATTTCCTAATGGAAGAAATATACACTTTGGTATAAGAGAGCATGCGATGGCAGCTATCACAAATGCCATAAGTTTGTATGGCCTATTTTTACCTTATGATGCAACATTTTTTGTATTTAGCGACTATATGAAACCCTCTGTCAGACTTGCAGCTTTGATGGGACTAAAAAGATACTTTATATGGACACATGATAGTATCGGAGTAGGAGAAGATGGTCCTACTCATCAGCCTATAGA
>JALVWI010000315.1 GCA_027038335.1 Campylobacterales bacterium
TAATGATATATGGATAAGTCTTGTTACTCCATAAGTTTTTAAATATAAAAGTGTAGGCTCTTTTTTGACTATCTCTCCCTCAATTCCTACTATCATTATGTGTCAAACTCACTTTTTCTATTTATTTTATATTTTCCCTCTTCGATTTTAGAAAGAGTGATATTCTTTGATATTTCACCCTCTTCAGTAACATGGATTACCTCAACATTAGGTGACAACAGTACAAATTTTATCTCATTATATTCATGCCATACAGAGTGGTTGATAATTTTCGCATTAAGTATAGTTGATTGGATATCATCTATCTCTTTTTTTATATTTTCTTTTTCTTCTTTTTCTTTTTTATATTTACCTAATTCAATATTGTATGTTGCAATAAGTTGTTGAAAATCTTTTATTTTTTTTACAAGGTTTTTAGATGGTTTTTGTCCTGATTCTTTAAGTTCCATAATCTTATGTCTTATAAGTTCTGCAGTTTCTCTATTTTTATCAATGAGTATTTTTTTATCTCTTATATCTTTTTTAATAGTATTTATAACTAACTTTATTTTTTTAAGCCTTTTTTCTAAATCATCAATCTTTTCTTGAAAACCCAATACTCTTGAAGGGTCTATGATAAATTTATTATTTGTTCCTTTTAGTTCAGATATTTCTATGATCTCAGAGGCTATCATAGTAACATTTGATACCAACTGTTTTATATATATCTTTTCAGCTATTACTTCTCCCCCGATAGCTTGCTCTATTTGAACAGTTTTTGCATTAACTTTTCCACCTTCAAGTCTTTTTATCTTGACTCTGTTTCCTTCTGCATAGCCTCTGTGAACACTTATATCAAGGTCGTCAGCATAGATGGAGGCATTTTTATGTGTTTGTCCGCCTATTTTTGCCTTTTTAGCTTTTACTACTGCACCACTTCCGATATTGCCCTCTACTGTTATCTCGGTAGTTTCTACACTCATGCCAGAACCTATGGCATCTTTTAGTGCATCGCTTTCTTTTATGTTGATCTTTACATTTGATTCAAGATTTGCTTCAATAGAACCTGTAGTTTTAAATGAAACTTCTTCAACCTCCATATTGTCATTTATATCATATTTATCTCCTTCTCTACTGACATATCCATCTTTTTTGGCGATAAAAATGATCCTGTTTTCATCCTCTTTTTTTTCTATATTTTCGCTTATGGTAAAATCAATAGAGTATCTTTGTTTCGGCTCTTTTACTTTTAAAAGTTCACCTTTGCAATTTCTACCGTTTCTACCCTCTTTAGCTTTGATATATTCTATAACAATGTCACCTTTTTGAACAGCATGAATATATCCTCTTTTAGAATAGTCTATTCTATCTTGCTCATCTTTTTTATTGGCATTTTTTTTATAATGAAATATAAGATTGTCATTTACAGGTGCTATTGGATCAACGCAGTTGCACACAACAAATGTATGATCTTCATCCAAAAAGTTATTTATTCGAATTTTGGAGATTATTTTTTCGACTTCTTTTTTTAGTTCACTTTGAAATATAGAGATAAGCATAGATTGTTTAAGTAATTTCTTATTGATTTCTCCAGTAATATAATCTTTTAATTTGCTACTATATTTTATGTCAAAATCTTTCTTAATTGTTGCTATTATTTTTGTAAGAAATTTATTGCCTCCAAGTATTATTTCAAGAAGTGGAGATTTATCTTTGTCCTTTAAAAATATTTCTACTTTATACTGCTGTTTGATTTGCAACTCTTCATTTAGTAAAAAGTCCTCATCTTTAAACTGTTCTATATTGGAGTCGTTTATCTCCATCCATTCATCATCTTTATGGGTTTTAAAAACACTTTTAAATGACAAAAGAGTAAAGTCAAGTTGGTTAAGATGTATATTTTGAGAAGATGAAATATTTTTTAACTCTTGGTTGACATTTTCTGTATCTATCATAATATTTTGAAAATCAATCTCTTGCATTTGATCTTTATGTCCATCTTTGTTTTTACCAAATAAACTCAAAATAACACCTTTGTCAATTTTTAACTATACACTATTTTGTTTTAAATATCTTATTATATCTAAAATTATTGAAACCATAGTTAAATGTTAAGTAAATTTTTGATATTATCCCATAATTATAAAGGATGATAGATATATGTTTCGCTCAATTTTTACCAATAGTTTCGGTATCCTCATATCAAGAATTTTCGGTTTTATAAGAGACTTACTTACAGCTTCAATTCTAGGTGCAAATATATATAGTGATATGTTTTTTGTCGCTTTTAAGCTACCAAATCTTTTTAGAAGAATTTTTGCCGAGGGTGCTTTTACTCAAAGTTTTTTGCCGACTTTTACAAGCTCTAAACACAAGTCATATTTTGCTCTTTCTATATTTGTAAGATTTTTTCTTGTTTTAGCATTTTTTTCACTATTGGTTACTTTTTTTGACACTTTTTTTACAAAGCTCATAGCTTACGGATTTGATGAAAAGCTTATCAAAGAAGCCGCACCTTTGGTGGCTATCAACTTTTACTATCTTTTGCTTATATTTTGTGTTACATTTTTATCAACTTTACTACAGTATAAAAATCACTTTGCAACTACAGCTTTTTCAACAGCACTTTTAAATATATCTCTTATCTTTGCCCTACTCTACTCCAAAGGACTTCCACCTAAGATAATAGTTTTTTATATGAGCTATGGTGTTGTAGCCGGAGGATTTTTACAACTTTTTACACATATCATTGCTATCAAAAAATTTGGACTAGATAAGATATTTATTTATGGATGGGAAGCTATCAAAAGAGACAAAGGAGATAAAAGTGAGCTTCAAAAATTTTATAAGCTCTTTTTTCATGGAGTTTTAGGAAACTCTACAGCTCAAATATCAGCTTTTATAGATACTTTTTTAGCTACTTTTCTTTATAGCGGCTCTATTAGTTATCTATACTATGCCAATAGGATTTTTCAACTCCCTTTAGCTCTGTTTGCCATAGCAACTTCTGTTGCAATCTTTCCAAAAATCACTAGATATTTAAAAAAAGATGACAAATTTAATGCAAATCTTATCATAAAAAAAAGTTTTTGGTTTTTAGCATATTTGCTTAGTTTTTCTACTGTCGGCGGCATACTGCTATCAAAAGAGATCATTTGGCTTCTTTTTCAAAGAGGAGCTTTTAGTGCAAATGATACGGCTCAAAGTTCGGTAGTTTTAAGTATGTATATGCTTGGACTTTTACCTTACGGGTTGACAAAGATATTTTCGCTATGGCTATACTCTCTTCACAAACAAAAGATAGCCGCTAAGATAGCAACCATATCGCTTGGAGCAAATATCATACTATCTTTAGCTCTTATCGTACCTTTAAAAGCTGCGGGGTTGGCACTAGCGGGTTCACTTTCGGGGTTTATTCTTTTTTTTCTAACTATCAAAGAGTTTGGAGTAAAGAATTTTTTAGGTATAATTGCGGACAAAAAAATGGTATATCTTATCATTGCTATCATTTTAGAGATAGTTGCCCTACTCTATTTTAAGGAATTTATTGATGTATATATTTGATTCACATTTGAAAAAAAAGGTTAAGTTTGAGCCTATAAAAGAGGGGTATGTGTCTATCTATGTTTGTGGTCCCACAGTTTATGATGATGCCCATTTAGGACATGCTAGAAGCTCTATAGTTTTTGATCTTTTAAGAAGAGTGTTGATGGAGCTAGGCTATAAAGTAACTTTTGTAAAAAATTTTACAGATATTGATGATAAAATTATCAATAAAATGAAACAAAGCGGCAAAACTCTTGAAGAGATAACTACCCACTATATCAAAAGATACAAAGATGATATGCACTCTTTGAAGGTATTGGATGCTGACATAGAACCAAAAGCTACCCAAACCATAGACGAGATCATAAAGATGACTGAAACTTTACTCAAAAGCGGTTGTGCATACAAGCTTGAAGACGGCATATACTTTGATACCTCAAAAGATAAAGATTATTTATCTCTTAGCGGAAGATATGAGGATAAAAATCTTCAAAATAGAGTCGAGTGTCACCTTGGCAAAAAAGATCAAAAAGATTTTGCTCTGTGGAAATACTCCAAAGAGAATGAACCAAGCTATGAAGCACCTTTTGGAGAGGGAAGACCCGGTTGGCACATAGAGTGTTCGGCTATGATACAAAAGCATTTAGCAAACGATGGTCATTATCAGATAGATATTCACGGAGGCGGAGCGGATCTGCTTTTTCCTCACCATGAAAATGAAGCGGCTCAGACAAGATGTTCCTCTCATCAAAGTCTTGCCAAATACTGGATGCATAACAGTTTTGTCAATATAAACGGTGAAAAGATGAGCAAATCTTTAGGCAATAGCTTTTTTATAAAAGATGCTCTAAAAGTTTATGATGGAGAGATATTGAGATTTTATCTACTTTCCACTCACTATAGGCAAAATTTTAACTTCAATGAAGAGGACCTTTTAAACTCTAAAAAAAGACTTGATAAACTATATAGACTAAAAAGAAGGATATATCCTACAAAAGCTTCCAAATATGATAAAAAGTTTAGAGATGAACTTCTTGAAGCTCTTAGTGATGATTTAAATATATCAAAAGCTTTAAGTGTTATAGATGAGATGATAAATAGTGCAAATGAAAAACTTGATGCAAATCCAAAAGATAAAGCTTATAAAAAAGAGATTTTAGCCGATATTGAGCTGATTTCAAAAGTGTTGGGTATTGGTGATAAAGAGAGTTTTGAGTATTTTCAACTTGGAGTTAGTCAAGAGGAGAAAGAGAAGATCGAAGCTCTTATAGCCAAAAGAGATGAGGCAAAGAAAAGTAAAGATTATAAAACAGCTGATACTATCAGGAGTGAACTTGAAGAGCTTGATATAATGATAATGGATACACCGGAGGGTACAAAGTGGGAAAAACGCTACTAATTTCTTCGCTTTTTTGTTCATATTTAATGAGCGCTGATATATATGAGACCATATTTGACGGTAATTGCGGCTCTTGTCATACTAAAAGTGATCCTTCATCAGCTCCGCTTTTGCAAAATGTGATAAAAAGGTATAAGAAAAAATATCCTACAAAAAAAGAGTTTGTAAAAGCTATTTCAAACTGGGTTTATGATCCAAATAAAAAAACTTCTCTTTTTCCAAAAGCTATAAAACACTACTCATTGATGCCAGAACTTGGTATAGACAAAGAGACTTTGCAAGGAATTGCTACATATCTGTATGGTAAAAAAGATTAGTATGATAAAAAAGATTAGATTATACTTTTTTTGTAATGATTAGGACAACCACTAAAAAAAGTATCAAAACAGATACTTTTTTTACAATCCTATCAATAGATAAAATCTTTTCAACTTCCAAATTTTTCTCTTTTAACTCCATAAGACAATTCATCTTTTTTCTATAACCCATCAAAAACATTTTTATACCGCTTTGTTGCTCTTTGCAAAACTTTTTATAACTCTTTGAAACCAAATACTCTAAGTAAATAACCAATATAAAA